>JAIBJL010000428.1 GCA_020029545.1 Gammaproteobacteria bacterium | reverse complement strand
AGGTTCGGTGCGAAGTCATCGATCTTCATGCCGCGCGCGAGATAGTACTCGACGATCGTGAAGCCATTGGACAGCGTGAATGCGAGCTGGGTGACGGGATTGGCGCCCGCTTCGGCGATGTGATAGCCGGAAATCGACACCGAATAAAAATTGCGGATCTTGTTGTCGATGAAATACTGCTGCACATCGCCCATCATGCGCAGGGCGAATTCGGTCGAGAAAATGCAGGTGTTCTGCGCCTGATCTTCTTTGAGGATGTCCGCCTGCACGGTACCGCGGACCAGCGACATGGCTTCGCTGCGCAGTCGATCGTATTCCTGTTGCGTCAACACCTCGGGAACGATCAGCTCATCGCCAGTCACGCCCAGCATGGCCAAACCGGTGCCGTCATGGCCTTCCGGCAGTTCACCGCGATAGGTCGGCACCGGCTGGCCGCTCGTCCGAATGGCTCCGTGCAACTCATCGATACGCGCCTGTGCCGCCGCCCAGCGGCCTGCGGTTTTCAGAAAGCGTTCGATGCGCTGATCGATCGCGGCATTCATGAACATGGCCAGGAGCATCGGCGCCGGACCATTGATCGTCATCGACACCGAAGTCAGCGGCGCGCACAGATCGAAGCCCGAATACAGCTTCTTCATGTCATCGAGCGTGGCAATCGAGACGCCGGAATTGCCGGTGCGGCCATAGATGTCCGGACGCAGATCGGGATCTTCGCCATACAGTGTCGTCGAGTCGAACGCCGTCGACAGGCGTGTCGCGGCCTGACCGCGTGCCAGGTAATGAAAGCGCCGATTGGTCTGTTCCGGTCCGCCCTCGCCCGCGAACATGCGGATCGGATCTTCTGCTTCGCGCCGGTACGGATACACGCCGCCGGTGTACGGATAACTGCCCGGCAGATTCTCCGTCAGAATGAACTGCAGTATTTCACCCCACTCCTGCGTCGTCGGCGCGGCGAGCTTCGCGATCGGCGTGCCGGACAACGAGGTCGTGTAGTTCGCGCCTTTGACGATGCGATCGCGGACCGGGTACGAGTACTCCGCATCGCTCACCTCTTTCACGCGCTGCGGCCAGCGTTTCAACGCTTCCAGTCCTGTCGTCCCGATCTCATCCAGCGCAGTGTTGTACGCGGTACGCAACGTGCGCAGCGACGCATCTGCCGCTGCATCGCTCAATGCACTCGCCGCATAGCGATCCAAGGGGGACGGCAGCGATGCATCGTGCAGCGCACGTAGCGCTTCATAAAATCCATGGGCACGGCGCGCGGCAGCGACAATCTCAGCGACTTTCGACTGCGCAGCCCGGCCATTGGCCGCAATCTCCGCGAGATAGCGGGTGCGCGCCCCCGGAATCAGCGGGTCGCGCGAAATGAATTGAACGGTACCCACATCGTGCGGCACCCACGAGCCAGCACCCGTGCCACGCTGCTTCGCCGTGGTATCGATGGCTTGGCACAACTGCGCGAAAAGATGATTGACGCCGGGGTCATTGAAGCGACTGGCGATGGTGGGAAATACCGGAATCTCCGTATCGGGCTGGGTCATCTGCGCCGGATGATTGCGCCGCCATTGCTTGCGCACATCCCGCAGCGCATCTTCGGCGCCGCGCTTCTCGAACTTGTTGAGCACGATCATGTCGGCGAAGTCCAGCATATCGATTTTTTCGAGCTGACTGGCCGCGCCGTACTCGCTGGTCATGACATAGACGGAGGTATCGACCAGGTCAGCGATCTCCGTATCTGACTGACCGATACCGGCGGTCTCCACCAGAATCAGATCGAAGTTTGCCAGCTGCAGCAGGCCGATGGTGTCCTTGAGGACGGCGCTGGTGGCGAGATGCTGGCGACGAGTCGCCAGCGAGCGCATGAAAATGCTGTCGGCAGCCAGAGCGTTCATGCGGATGCGATCGCCCAGCAACGCGCCGCCCGAGCGACGACGAGTGGGATCCATCGCAACGACGGCAATCTGCCGGTCCGGAAAGTTGCGGACGAATCGCTGCAGTAGCTCGTCGGTCAGGCTCGATTTGCCGGCGCCGCCCGTACCGGTCAGGCCGACGACCGGCGAGCGATGCGGTATCTTGGCAATCGCGCGGCGAATGACATCGGCGCTGGTGCCACCCGACTCGGCCGCTTCCAGCGCCGAGATGGCCCGGGCCAGCTGACCATGATCACGCGCGTTCAACGGAGCGAACGTATACGGTGCGCGCTGTGCTTTCATCACGCGCCGAAACACATCGTCGATCATGCCGTCGAGGCCGATGCGACGGCCGTCTTCCGGGGTGTAGATTCTCTCCACACCGTACTGTTCCAGCGCTGCGATTTCTTCCGGCGAAATCGTCCCACCGCCGCCGACCACGACGCGAATGTGTCCCACACCCTGCTCGCGCAACATGTCGACCAGGTAAGTGAAATACTCGTTGTGGCCCCCTTGATAGGAGGAGACGGCGACGGCGTCGGCATCTTCCTGGATTGCCGCTCGAACGATGTCGGCCACGCTGCGATTGTGCCCGAGATGTACCACTTCCGCGCCGTGCGACTGCAGCAGGCGTCGGATCATATTGATGGCGGCGTCATGGCCATCGAACAACGAGGCGGCACTGACGAAGCGCAGCGGCCGCGTGGACCGCGACGACGGGTCCTGATCCAGCGAGTGAAGATCGGCGGACTGCGAACTCATCGGGCCTCCGGGCACTCCCAGCGCCGCCCGATCCGGCAGTGCTCTGTATATACTTTAACGGACCGTCTTTACTCGTGAGTATAGAAATCAGTCCGTCGCGAAGTCAATCGGGCGGAGTCGACACCGCATGTTGCTGTTGATGCCAGCGCGTGATGATTCGATGGATCTGCGCGACGCCGTCGGTCAGCGCTGCCGGCCCCGGCTGCAGAATGAGCGGCGATTTGATTTCATGCAGCTGACCATCACGCACGGCAGGAATGCTGTCCCAACCGGGTCGCGAGCGCACGGTCTCAGGACGAAACTTCTTACCGCACCATGAACCGAGAATGATGTCGGGTGCGCGGCGAATGACTTCGCCCGGGTCGGCAATGATGCGATCCTTGCCCAGCGAGTGCTGCGCGTAATCGGCAAAGCAGTCGCGACCGCCGGCCATCTCCACCAGCTCGGACACCCACAGGCTGCCTGCAAACAGCGGCTCGTCCCACTCTTCGAAGTACACGGACGGGCGAATGTCGAACGTGCTGGCCGCCTCGCGAATCCGATTGAGACCCTCTGCCAATCGCTCGCACAGCGCTTCCGCCTTGTCCGTGCAGCCGATCAGTCCGCCCAGACGCCGGATCATGGCGAGAATGCCCGCGACACTGCGATGGTTGAATACCATCACATCCACCCCACGGCGAATCAGGTCCGCCGCAATGTCGGCCTGCAGATCAGAAAAGCCGAGCACAAGGTCCGGTTTGAGCGCGACGATCTCGGCAGTCTTCGCGCTGGTGAACGCCGACACGCGTGGCTTTTCCTTGCGTGCTCGCGCTGGCCGGACCGTGAAACCCGAAATACCGACGATCCGCCAGTCTTCTTCTAGCAGGTACAACGTTTCGGTCGTTTCTTCTGTGAGACAAACGATGCGCTGCGCGTAAAGACTGGAGCGCGATGCAGCTGCGTCGGACATCAGCGCTCAACGTGAGCGACGCGCACTTGAAGCGCGGCGTTCGACAACCAGCGCGTTCGCATCACCGGTTGCGATCGTGTTTCCACAACACTTCGGCACCGCGTTCATGGCGTACCAGGACCCGCGCGATCACGAACAGCAGATCCGACAATCGATTCAGGTATTGCGGCACTTCCAGCGCCACGGTATCGCTGTCCATCAGCGCCCAGACTTCGCGCTCGGCACGTCGTGCAATGGTTCTTGCGAGATGACACGCTGCGGTTGCCGGCCCGCCTCCCGGCAGAATGAATTCTTTCAGCAGCGGCAGCGGTTCGTTCAGTCGATCGAGTTCCTGCTCCAGCACATCGATGTGCTGCTGTTGCATGACTCGATATCCCGGCACCGCCAACTCGCTGCCCAGGTCGAACAATTCATGCTGGATGCGCGTCAGCAAGGTGGCGATTTCTTCGGGAATAGCAGCGACGGCCAACACCATCCCGATCGCACTGTTGGTCTCATCTACCGTGCCGTAGGCGACGATGCGCGCATGAGTCTTCGCAACGCGTGCTCCATCGCCCAGACCTGTGGTGCCCTGATCGCCCGTGCGGGTGTAAATCTTGCTGAGTCGATTGCCCATGCGATCTCC
>JAIBJL010000122.1 GCA_020029545.1 Gammaproteobacteria bacterium | reverse complement strand
GCGAGAAAGATCATCGGCGGAATGCCCACACCGCCGCCGACCAGCAACGTGCGCGGCCGCAGCGGATGCGGTACGAAGCCATTGCCGATCGGTCCGAGCGTGCTGATCTTGTTGCCCGCGACCTTGTTCGCCAGTTGCGCGAGGCCCGGCCCCACGATTTTGTAGAGCACCTCGATCGAACCGCGCGCGGCATCGGCGCGCATGATCGACAGCGGACGACGCATCGGCAGCGATTCATCGCAGGTCAGATGTACGAACGATCCCGGCGTTGCCGCCGCGGCGCACTTCGGCGCCCTGAGCTTCAGGATGTACTGATTCGCGTCAAACCGATCGTGCGCGAGGACTTCAGCGTCTTCGATGAAGATGGTGTTGCGGTGGGAAGGATATTGGTGAGCGGGCATGATGCTTGTTCTTAGCGCAAGTAATTAGGCGCTGTGTTGGGCCTGGGGCTTCGGGCCTGGGGCCCGGGCAGGATCAGAGTGGCAGAAACAGTGGGCAAGTAACCTCTGAGTCTGGCCCACGCCCGAGGCCCCGTGCCCCGCGCCCTTCATCGGAGTTGCCTGCGCGCTTGTACATTGCGGACGATCGTCGCCAGCACCGCCATGCGTACCGCCACGCCGTTCGTGACTTGTCGCTGGATCACCGAGCGGCGACCGTCGGCGACGTCGCTGGCGATTTCGACATCGCGATTCATGGGGCCGGGGTGCAGGACGATGGCATCGGGTTTCGCAAGATTCAGTCGCTCGCTGGTGATGCCGAAAGTGCGGTAATAACTGGCTTCGTCGGGAATCTGCGAATGAAGCATGCGCTCGCGCTGGATGCGCAGGGCCATCACGGCATCGACCCCGCGCATGGCTGCGTCGATGTCGCCGTAACGTGTCGCGCCGGCGAACTCACCTGCCGGCGGCATGAGATCCTCCGGTGCGGCGATGCGCAGCTCTTTCACTCCCAGGGTCGTCAGCGCCTGCCATGCCGAGCGCGCGACGCGCGAGTGGGCGATATCGCCCGCGATCAGGACGGTCAGCTGGCTGAAGTCGGCGCGGTGCTGGCGAATGGTCAGCGCATCGAGCAACCCCTGCGTGGGATGCGACAGATGCGCCTCGCCAGCATTCAGGATGCACACGTGCGGTGCCACGTGCCGCGCAATCATTGCCGGCAGGCCCGGCTCGGCATCGCGCATGATCAGAATGTCGGCATGCATGGCCTGCAGCGTGTAGATCGTGTCGAGTACCGTCTCGCCCTTCACCCGCGACGACGATTGCATGTCCAGGTTGACCACTTCCGCGCCGAGTCGTTGCGCCGCCAGTTCGAACGACACGCGCGTGCGCGTGCTGGGCTCGAAGAACAGGTTGGCGACCGTGTGGCCGGCCAGGCTCTGATCGCGGGCTGGCAAGTCGCCGGGGGCGCGTACGTAAAACTGGGCGAGGTCGAGCAGCGCCGTGAGTTCGTCACGACTCAGTCCTTCCAGCGTGATCAGGTGCTGCAGGCGTCCGTCGCTGTCGCGTTGGGCGTTGGCGCTGGGGTCGTTCGCAGCAGAGGCTTGTCTGGTTGCCATGGTCGCGTTCAATCTTTCACATTCCGGCCATTCACCAATCACTACTCACCACTTTTTCGTGCAGGCGCCGGTGCATGTGACGGTTCGACTGCCGCGGGATTCTGCAACCAGCGCTCCAGCAAGATGCGTGCGGCGACCATGTCGACATCGCCGTGCGTGACCCGGCGCGCCTTCAACCCTTGCGCACGCGCCTCGCGCAGTTCGCCTTCGGCCTCGCGCGAACTCAGTCGCTCATCGACGAGCACCGACTCGACGCCATAGCGGGCGTGCAAATCACGCGCAAACTGGCGAATGGTTTCGGTAAGGGCGGTTGGCGTTCCATCCATATGGTAAGGCAGTCCGACAATCAGTCGGGCGGGCCGGAATTCCTGCACCAGCTGGTCGATCGCCGGCCAGGGTAGGGCCGCCGTTCGTTCGAGTGCCGTCAAGGGTCGCGCGGTCCGGGTGAGCGTGTCACCGCTGGCAACGCCAATTCGCCGCGTGCCGTAGTCGAAGGCAAGAATCAGTTGCGGAGAATTCGAGGCTTGTGCAGGCAAGGGAATCTAACTTCCATCGGATCGCGCGCGACGACGCCGGCGCGGCGGGCGCAAAGATACCAGAAGAGAGACGGCGACGGACGACGGTAAAACGGGCGACGGGCAACGGTCAGAAGGAGACAGATACCGGCTTGCGCTGGCAAGGCGGGTGCGTCTGGAGCCCGTCGACAAGCGGTTCTGAATTCTGACCGTAGCCTGTAGCCTGTCGCCCGATGTTCACCGCCTGAGTGGGCTACAGGCGACGGGCTACAGGCTACGGGCTACGGCCAGAAGGCGAACATAGATCTGGCCAGCTGTCAGCATTCAGCTTGCGAGTGGGTTGGGTGTTGGCTGGCGCGCTCCGGTTCTGGCCGTCGCCCGTCGCCCGTAGCCCATCGCTTGTACCCGTAGCCAGGGTGGCCTTGTCTTACGCGTGCCCGGCCTGCTGGCTGATCGTCGTGACATCGACACCGAGCAGGCGGCCGGCGGCGAGCCAGCGTTGTTCGAACGGCGTATCGAACAGGATGCGTTCGTCGCAGGGCACGGTGAGCCAGGCATTCTGCGCCAGTTCCGCTTCGAGCTGCCCGCCGGCCCAGCCGGCATAACCCAGCGCCACCAATGCGGTTTCCGGGCCGGTTCCCTTGGCCATGGCATCGAGAATATCCGGCGAGGTAGTGACCTGCAGGCTCGACGACACCCGCCGCGAGTGTTCCCAGTTGCCGCCGACGTGGTGGACCACAAAGCCGCGATCGGTCTGCACCGGGCCGCCCTGCAGCACGGGTTCGCGACCGAAGACGCCCGCTGACATGGGCATCTGCAGCTGATCGAAGACATCGGCCATGCGCATCTGCAGCGGACGATTGATGATAATGCCGAGCGCGCCGTCGGCGTTGTGCTCCCAGATGAACGTGACCGTCTGGAAGAAGTTCTCGTCAGTCATCGCAGGCATCGCGACGAGAAACTGATTGGTGAGAAATCCGTTGTCAGACATCGTGCAGTATCCGTTCGCTGTTGCTTCAAGGCGACCGAAGCGGCTACCGGCAAGCTGCACACCGGAGGCGCCGGACAATCCGAGCTGTCCGAGGTCATGTGCCGACCCTGCGGTCAGCGCACAATAGTTTATCGCGAGCCAGTCGTCTTGCGTTGTACGGGTGCGGAGATCGCGCCGCTGCGACCGCCTTCAAGGAATTGCCATTCGTACGCGAACCGCAGTTGATCGTACTGCTTGCGCAGATCCGCAGGGAATGGATCGAAAGGTGAAGCCAGGCGCAGGATCGACATGGCCGCCTGGTCGATTTCCTTGCGGCCGCTCGAGCGCCGTACCACGATATCTTCGAGTCGGCCGTCGGCGCGAATGGCCACTTCAAGGATCGGGTTGATCGTCGGTGCACGTTTCCGCGCTACCTGGGGAAAATTCATCGTGCCGAGACGTTCGACCCGGCCGCGCCAGCCATTGAGGTAAGGGGCGAGCTTCGACTCACGCGTATCTGGAATCACTTCGTATTTACCGTCCTGCCGGCCGCGCAGTCGCAGGGTGCGTTCGGTCGCATCCGTGATGATCGGGCTGGGAGCCGCTGCCGCAAACGCCGCCGGTGTCTGGGCCCGCTGCGTCGGTGCATCGCTGCCGCTGCGGAAGGACACATCGCTGCGATCGGCACGCGCGGTGACGAACTCGGTGCTGTGCTCGCCACCGATCGCCTCGGCAAACGCGTCACTATTGCCTTCCGGCAGGCCGGCCTGTTGCAGTGGAATGTCGGACGACGGGGGACTCGCCGGATGGACCTGATCCTCGGTCGTGCCGGTGCCTTGCTGGTTGCGTTGCGCCAAATACTGCGCGCTCTCGTTGTCGGGCGCGGCGCTGTCCGGGCCGTTCAGCAGCAGCACCTCCAACGTCGGCGCGGGCGGCGGCTGTGAGGAGGGTACCGCGAAGGTGACACCGAGGATAACGATGCCGTGGAACAAAGCGGCCAGGAACAGCGTGGTCGTGAGCCGATCTTTCACCCGCCCATTGCCGTCGGCGCCGTCAGGTGAGGGCGCGTCGAACGGCGACGGCGAAAAGTCGTTGGGAGTACCCGCGCTCACATGCGGTCAGGCCATGGGCAAGGGCGCCGATGGTAGCGGATTACGACGCCTGCGTATTGTGAGCGGCGTTGGATTCGGGAGGTATGGCCAGACTTCCTGCGCGACGGCGGTCACCTCAACGAGCGCCTCCGCGTAGGACGTCAAGAGCGCACGTCAGTTCCGGGTCAATCGTTTCGCAATGGCGTCCATGAACAGTCCGGCGATATCGGTCTTGAACTGTTTGTCCAGTTCGCGCACGCCGGTGGGGCTGGTCACGTTGATTTCCGTGACAAAGCCGCCGATCACATCCAGACCGACGAACAGCATCCCGCGGTCGCGCAGCGTCGGGCCGATCTGGCCGACCAGCCAGCGGTCGCGATCGTTCAGTTCGCGACCTTCGCCGCGCGCGCCCGCAGCGAGGTTGCCGCGGTTGTCTTGCGCGGTAGGGATACGCGCAAGCGCGTACGGCGCCGGTTCGCCATCGATGACCAGAATCCGCGAGTCGCCGGTGGCCACGATTTCGGGAAGATACTTCTGCACGATCGCGTAACGCGTGCCGTACTGAGTCAACGTCTCGAAGATGACATTGGCGTTCTTGTCGCCGCGATCGACGACGAAAATGGATTTGCCGCCCATTCCGTCGAGCGGTTTGACGACGATGCGCAAGTGTTCCCGCAGGAACGCGTGCATGTCCGGCATGTCGCGGGTGATATGAGTCGGCGCGCAGCACTGCGGGAACCAAGCGGTGAACACTTTCTCGTTCATGTCGCGCAGGCCCTGCGGGCGATTCAGCACCAGCAGTCCGTGCAGCTCGGCACGCTCCAGGATGTAGGTGGTGTAGATGTACTCCATGTCGAACGGCGGGTCCTTGCGCATCAACAGCGCATCGAAGTCCGCGAGCTTCGCGATCTGGACGTCGCCGAGCGTGAACCAGTAGTCCGGATCGTCGCGCACCTGCACGGGACGCAGGCGACCAAACGCGACGCCATCGCTCAGCCACAGGTCGCGCTGCTCGGCATACCACAGTTCCCAACCGTGTCGCTGCGCCGACAACATCATCGCCAGCGTGGTGTCCTTGGCCGGTTTGATGGACGCGATCGGGTCCATGACCACGATGACTCGGGCCCGGATCGGCGGTGCCGATGGGGTGGACTGTGCAGCAGGCATCCGGGGAAACCTCAATCGCAGATGAAACGTGACGCAGCCGACGCACCGGCGGCGACGCATGTGACAGGCTTCATACTATAAGAAGGCGGCCAATGGCAGGGTAGTGGCCAATATGTTAAAAGTCCGGATCGTTGCAAATGCTGTTTTTTGCGCAGTCGCCGCAAGCGGTGCGAGCGACGCGACACGCAGTGTTCCACGTTGCATTTTTTGCCGACGGGTGTGATCAGAACCCGCGGCCCGATGAGGTAGGTGATGGAAAACTTGGCAACGACCGGCAAGCCGCGTATGGCAGGCCTGAAAGTCCTGGTCATCGACGACAGCAAGACGATTCGTCGCACGGCGGAGACGCTGCTGGCCAAGGAAGGCTGTGAAGTCTTCACCGCGGTCGATGGTTTCGATGCGCTGTCGAAAATCGCCGACCATCAGCCCGACATCGTGTTCGTCGACATCATGATGCCGCGCCTCGATGGCTATCAGACCTGTTCGCTGATCAAGCACAACAAGGTGTTCCGCGCCATTCCCGTCATCATGCTGTCCAGCAAGGACGGTCTGTTCGATCGCGCGCGCGGGCGTATCGTCGGTTCCGAGCACTATCTGACCAAACCCTTTACCAAGGACGAGCTGCTGAATGCCATCGAAACACACGTTGCACAGCCGGCCGCTCGTTAATTCGACCACGAGTTCGAGAAGACGACACATATGCCTGAACACGCACTTGCCGCGAAGTCGGAGCAAGGTATGGCCCTGATCCTGATCGTCGACGATTCGCCCACCGAAGTTCACGTGATGCAGAAAGCGCTGGAGCGTCATGGCTACCAGACTGCAGCCGCGGGCGACGGCGCCGAAGCGATCCGCAAGGCCAAGGAAATGAAGCCCGACCTCATTTTCATGGATGTCGTCATGCCCGGCGTAAACGGCTTTCAGGCGACACGCAAGCTGGCGTCCGATCCCGAGACCAAATCGATCCCCGTCATCATGGTGACCTCCAAGGATCAGGAAACCGATCGCATCTGGGGCATGCGCCAGGGCGCGGTGGATTATCTCGTCAAGCCGGTGTCGATGGAGAAACTGATCGAGAAGGCTCAGGCCGCCCTCGCCGCCGGTTGATCTCCATGAAGACCGTTGCCGAACTCAAATCGCTGCGCGACAAGCCGTTCGAGCTGCTGCTCAATCTCGAACAGCTGGCTCGCAAGGCGCTGGTCGGGCAGGGTCGCGATGCCGCGAACGAGCGCGAGTGGGTCGGCGTGGCCTTTCGTCTGAGTGCGGAGAATTTCCTGGTCGCGCGCGAAGAGACGCGCGAAGTGCTTGGCTATCCCTCCGTGGTGACGCGCGTTCCCGGTGCCAAGGCGTGGATTCGCGGCATCGCCAATGTGCGCGGCCAGCTGCTGCCGGTGGTCGATCTGCGCGCCTTCCTGGGCGGCGAACCAACCACGACGGCGCGCAGCTCGCGCGTGCTGGTAGCCAATCACCGCGACGTCCCGGCGGGCTTGTTGGTGGATGAGGTACTGGGCTTCCGGCGCTTTTCGGATGGTGAGTTTTCCAACACCGTCACGCCCACGATCGTGCGTTGCGAGCGCTACCTCGCCGGTGCTTTCCGGCGCGGCGTGGAAGGCTGGCCGGTGTTCAGTTTGCGGAGTCTGCTTGAGAGCAACGAATTTCTGCAGGCGGCGATGTGATGGCCGGCGTGAGCGATGACATGTCCGCTGGCAAGGTCGGCAGACGGAGCGCCCGTCGCGTGTGGCCCATGTTGCTGACTCAGCGCAGTCGATTGATGGAGAGGCATCTGGATACGCATTATGGCCGACCGTAACGATACCGCCGGAGCAATGACGGGCGTCCGGTTTCTGCCGCTGTTGCTGGCAGTCGCGCTGATCTGCGTGGTGCTCGCGATTGCACTGGTTGCGTTCGGCAACCGCGATTCCGAACAAAGTGGCGAGCAGGCGCGGCAGATCAACGAGCTGGTCGCACTGTCGCAGAAGATTCCCTCGCAGTCTTCCGCCGCGCTGTCGGGCAACGAAACCGCGTTCGATGCGTTGCAAAAATCGCAGCAGCGCTTTTCGAAGCTGGCTGAATCGCTGGCCGGGCAGACGCAGAACGTGCCCGGTTCGACCGACTTGCTCAAGGAGACGCAAGTCGTGCTGGGTGCGCGTGAAGCGACGCTGGCGGTGGCCGAAGCGACCACCGATACGCGTGCGCTGGTACCGCAATTGCTGCAGGGACTCGGCGCGCTCGCCAGTTCCATGGGACCGGGCGGCGTCGATGCGATGACACGTCATCTGGAACGGTTCGAACTGACCGGACTGCGCCTGCAGCAGGATATGGAAGCGCTCTCGGGTGGTCTGGGCGATGCGACGCTGGTGGCGCGCCGTCTGGCCGATGGCATCGACTATATGGGCCAGGTCGTCGGCGGTCTGCGCGGTCAGGACAGCTCGCTCGGCTTGACGGCGATTTCCAGCGCGAACGCCGAAGCAGGGCTCAAGGCCATTGTCGATCTGCACACTCAACTCAGCACCAACATCCGCACCGGTATTACTTCGGCAGAACGCATTCGCACCGCACGCCAGGCCAATGCGGCCCTGGCAACCAGCGCCGAACAGATCTACTCTCATTTCGAGAGCCGCCTGGGGGTGATGACCGGTGCCGACACCTTGCTCGGTTCCAAGGCGTTGCCGATCGGTCTGCTGGTGCTCGCGCTGGCGGTGTTGGGCACCGCGACGACGCTGTATGCGAGGGGCGGCAATATCCGCAAAACGGTCGAACTGCAAGCCAGCAAGAACGAACGCAATCAGGAAGCGATCCTGCGCCTGCTCGATGAACTGTCGAGCCTGGCCGACGGCGATCTCACGGTTCAGGCCACCGTGACCGAGGACATCACCGGTGCGATCGCCGACTCCATCAACTACGCCATCGAGGCGCTGCGCGAACTGGTCGCGACGATCAACGACTCCGCCATTACGCTGGATGCCGCGGCGAAACAGACCCAGGCATCCGCCGGACATCTGGCCAAGGCCTCAGTGGCGCAGTCCCGGCAGATTGCGCTCGCCTCGGAATCGGTCGCGGCGATGGCGGCTTCGACGGAGGAAGTATCCGGCAACGCAGAGCGTTCTTCCGACGTCGCACGCCATTCAGTGGATGTCGCGCACAAGGGTGGCGATGCCGTGCGTCGCACCATCGACGGCATGAACGCGATTCGCGAAACCATCCAGGAAACGTCCAAACGCATCAAGCGGCTGGGCGAGAGCTCGCAGGAGATCGGCAACATCGTCGAGCTGATCAACGATATTGCCGAGCAGACGAATATCCTGGCGCTGAACGCTTCCATTCAGGCGTCGATGGCTGGCGAAGCAGGCCGCGGTTTTGCGGTGGTCGCCGATGAAGTACAGCGCCTGGCGGAGCGTGCGGCGAATGCGACCAAGCAGATCGAAGTGCTGGTCCGCACGATTCAGGCCGATACCAACGAAGCCGTGGTCTCGATGGAACGCAGCACCACGGATGTGGTTGGCGGTGCGTTGCTGGCGGAGAACGCCGGTGCCGCGCTGGAAGAAATCGAACAGGTGTCGAACCAGATCGCCAGCCTGGTGCAGAACATTTCCGCGAGTTCGCGCCAGCAGGCGTCGGCCGCCCAGAACATTGCGCGCAACACTCATGTGCTGCGCGAGATCAGTTCCCAGACCGCCGAAAACTCTGCCGCCACCTCCAACTCCGTCGCGAAGCTGGCCGAACTGTCGGCACAGCTGCGCAAGTCGGTGTCGGGCTTCCGGCTGCCCGACGCGCGCGGCAGCGGCTCGGCGGTACTGGCCGATCCGCCCACCCAGATCGCTGCGCAGCCGGCCATGCGCGCCACGCCGAAGAAAGTCAGCGGGCTGGATGCCTGAGCGCACCCGCGGGCAGCTGACAGTAACGAAGTATTCAACGCCGGACCGCGGAGCGCACAGAACAAGTTATGGCCGAGGTCTCATCGCAAACACTGCATCTCGTCGCGCGCGAACTCGCGAGTGAGCTGAACGAAGCGCGTGCCGCGCTGGAAACGTTCGGCGAGCAGCAGGACAACGTTGCGCTGCTGCGCAAGTGCGGCGAGCACCTGCATTCCGTGCACGGCGCCCTGCGCGTCTCGGAAGTCTATGGCGCGGCATTGCTGGCCGAGGAAATGGGCCAGGTCACGCGTTACCTGTTGGAGCATTTCGCCGAAAAGCGCCATCTTGCCGAAGGGCTGGATGCGCTGATGCGCGCCATGGTGCAGCTGCCGACCTACCTGGAGCGAGTGCTCAGCGGCGGTCGCGACATGGCGCTGGTGCTGTTGCCGCTGCTCAACGATTTGCGTGCGGTGCGTGGACATGCGCTGTTGTCCGAAGGCACGCTGCTGCTGCTGAATCTCAGCTCCGATCAACAGGCCAATCCTGCACCGTCGGCGGCGGGCGAAGGATCACTGACCGTCGCGCAATGGGCGCGCAAATTGCGAACCCGCTTCCAGCTCGGACTGCTCGGCTGGATCAAGGGCGAGCGCGTCGAGCAGAATCTGGAAGTGCTGTCGCGCACCGCCGAGAAACTCGAACAGCTGGCGACGACGCAACCGGTGTTCCAGCTGTGGTGGGTCGTCGGTGCGGTGCTGGAAGCACTGCGCGAACATGGGCTCGAAGGCAGTGCTTCGGTCAAGCGCCTGCTTGGCCAGGCCGATCGCGACCTGAAGCGACTCTATGAACTGGGCGAGGCGCGTTATGCCGAATCCCCGTCGCTCGAACTGCTGAACAACCTGCTGTACTACGTGGCGCGTGCTCAGAGCACCGGACCGCGTGTCGCCGCGGTACGCGCGTCGTTCCGCCTGAGCGAATTGCTGCCCGTCGACGACAATGTCGAGCAGGCGCGCGAAAGTCTGTCCGCACCTTCCGTCAAGCTGATGAAGACGGTGGCGGCGGCGATCAAGGAAGACCTGGGTCGCGTGAAGGACGCGCTGGATATTTTCGTGCGCCAGGGCGGCACGCAGGTGGATGAACTGTCGCCGCAGCTCGAACTGCTGAAAAAGATTGCCGACACGCTGGGCGTGCTCGGCCTGGGTGAACTGCGCGACAAGGTGCAGACCGAGACCACGGATTTACAGGCTATCGTGTCGCAACGCGCGCCCGTCAGCGAAGGTGCGCTGCTGCGCATGGCGTCGACGCTGATCAAAGTCGAAGACAGCCTCGATGAACAATTGATCAGCATGATCGTCCCGATGGGCGATGAAACGCCGCAGAAGCCGGCGGGAGCCGAGGACATCGAGTTCCGCCAGGTGACCGAAGCGGTCCTGCGCGAATGTATCGTCAACATGGCGCGCATCAAGGAAGCGATCGCGCAGTCGATGGAAAAGCCGCACGAGTCGCAGGCCATCGAGCAGATTCCGCCGCTGGTCCGCGGGATCACGGCCGGCCTGCTGATGCTCGGTAAACCGCGCGTGGTCGAGATCATGGAAGGCATCGACAAGGCGCTCAAGCAATTCATGCGTTCGGACGGACTGACGTTGCCGCCCGACGCGGTCGACCGCCTGGCGGACGCCATCGTCGCGGTCGAGTACTACATGGAAACGTTGCAGGCCGGGCGTGCCGACCCTTGGTACATGCTGGATAACGCGGAGACCTGTCTGCAGTATCTTGCAGATACGCAGGCAGTGCCGCGCGTCGAGCTGCAGAGCACTGTCGATCCGGTGCATACCTTGGTGATCGATCCGCTGTCGCAGACAGTTGCTGCGCCGACGGAACATGAACGCACCGCAGTCATCGATCGCGTCGTTCCTGCCCCTGCACCGGTCCCTGTGGTTGAAGCCAGCGTGGCTGCATCGGCGGTCGCGCCCCCCGCGATACCCCCGGCAATGGCGGCACCCCTGGATCGCGAAATCGATCCGGAATTTCTCGAGCTGTTCATCGAGGAAGCGAAGGACGAAATTCAGCGCCTGCAGCAGTACTTCCCACGCTGGGACGAGAATCCGCAGGAGCAGGATGCGCTCACCCACATCCGGCGATCGTTCCATACGCTCAAGGGCAGCGGCCGCATGGTGGGCGCGCAGCTCATTGGCGAATTTGCATGGGCGATCGAGAACCTGCTGAATCGCATTATCAACAAGACGCTGGAGCGCTCGCCGGACATGATGTCCCTGTTGCGCGAAGCCGTGGCGGCGGTACCGGAGCTGGTCGAACAACTGGAAGCCGGGCGTGAGCCGCGCGCCGATATCGGCAGGATCATTGCGCAGGCATACACGCTGGCGGGCGGTCGGCCTGCCGGCCCGGGCATTCCCAACTCAAGTGCGCGCAATATTGCTCCGCCGCGTGGCGAGTTGCTGAAGCCTGCCGTCACGCCGGTCCGCGAAGCGCCGCCTGCCGCCGAGATGCGGCCGGTCTACGAGCCGCCCGAACCGCCGATGCTGACGACCACGGCAATCGTCCAACCGCTGGTGCAGGTTCCGGA
>JAIBJL010000427.1 GCA_020029545.1 Gammaproteobacteria bacterium | reverse complement strand
TGGCGCGAAGAAAACGCCGTTCTATCATATCGTTGTCACCGACAGCCGCATGCGGCAGGGCGGTACGATTCTCGAGCAGGTGGGGTATTTCAACCCGATTCCCGCCGGCAAGCAGACCCGTCTGCAGCTGGACCTGAACCGCGTCGACTACTGGGTGAGCAAGGGCGCGAAGACCTCCGAACGCGTGGCTGAGCTGGTATCGACGCAGCGCCGACTGGCCGTTGCGGCCTGAAGTGATTACGGCACAGCTGGCATTCATCGCGCCGGTTGATGTCGCATAGGCAAGCGACTGCGGACGATGCCGGGCAATGACAAGCGTTCCTGCGACGCCGCCGATGGTGGCAAACGACGATCGCATCGTGACCCTGGGCAAGATTGTCGGCACGTTTGGAGTCAAGGGATGGATCAAGGTCAACTCCTTCACTGAGCCGCTCAGCAACATTCTCGATTACGAGGTGTGGCAAGTGAGCAGCGCCTGCGGCTGGTCCGCGATGCGTGTGGAAGATGGTCGGGAGACGGGGAAGGGTATACAGGCGAAACTCGCGGGTCTCGACAACCCGGAAGATGCGCGATTGCGCATCGGTGCGCAGATCGGCGTGCATCGCAGTGAAATGCCGGCGCCACAGGCTGGTGAGTTTTACTGGAGCGATCTTGAGGGACTCGAAGCGTCCAATGTCGAAGGTGAAGTGCTCGGTCGCATCGATCACTTCCGCACGACGCCGGCCGGAACGGTCGTCGTGATCCAGGGACGGCAGGAGCAGTGGGTGCCGTTCGTGAAAGAGCGCATCGTGAAGGTCGATATCGCCGCCGGGCGGGTCGTCATCGACTGGCCGGTTGATTGGTAGGGCCGACGGGTAAGCCGAGTGCCGCAGTGGCGCGCGGCATCCGGCCGAGATGCGCCGGCTGAGATACGGAAGTTGCGATACGAACGTTGCGTCGATCGGATGGGTTGATGGGCTGGTTTGCAGCGCTGCGATATCGCGCAGTCGTCAGTTGCGTTGAGTGAATCATGCGCATCGAAGTGGTGACGCTGTTTCCGGGGTTGGTGACGGAGGCGGTGAAGGCGGGTGTTCTCGGACGCGCAGTCGAGCGCGGCATTCTCGAGGTGCACGCCACGACGCCGCGCGAGTTCGCGGTCGACGTACATCGCACGGTGGATGATCGGCCGTATGGCGGCGGGCCGGGCATGGTCATGACGATCGAGCCGACTCGCACGGCATTGCGCCAGGCGAAGGCGCGGTTGCCGCAGGGCAGTCGCAGTGTGTATCTGGCGGCGGACGGCGTGCCGCTGACGCAGGCAAAGGCGCAGTCGATGTCGCAGTTGCCGGGCCTGCTGTTACTGGCCGGTCGCTATGAAGGCGTGGACGAGCGTCTGCTGGACGCCGAGATCGATGAACAGCTCTCGATCGGCGACTACGTGCTGTCGGGTGGTGAACTGCCCGCATTGGTGCTGATCGATGCGATAGCGCGATTGTTGCCAGGGGTGCTTGGCGATGCGGAATCGGCGCAGCAGGATTCGTTCGTGACCGGGTTGCTCGACTGGCCGCATTACACGCGGCCGGAAGAGTTCGAAGGCCGGACGGTGCCGGAAGTACTGAAGAGCGGCAATCATGCGGCGATTCAGCGCTGGCGCACCAAGCAGTCGCTCGGGCGTACTTGGGAACGTCGACGCGATCTGCTGGAGAAGTTGCAGCTGACTGCCGAGCAGCAGCGGCTGCTGGATGAATTCATCGCGGAGCAACCGCGGCCGGATGCTGGTGGGGGTTGAAGAATTCACTCCCTGCAGGGTGTTGAAAGCGTTTTTCAACAGCCTGCCAGTGAGCAACGGAAGTTTGAAGGTACGTTTGAAAGCAGGGTCGGCCGTCGACGGCAGGCTCTGGAATGACAGGCCCCGATTCGAAAGTTGAGGGCACGGTAGATTAAGTTACTGGATGCAATCATGACGAACATCATTGAGCAGCTCGAAAGCGAAGCGAGCGACAAGAAGATTCCGGATTTTTCGCCGGGCGACACCGTCGTCGTCGAAGTGAAAGTGAAGGAAGGCGATCGCGAGCGCGTGCAGGCCTATGAAGGTGTTGTGATCGCGCGGCGCAACCGCGGCTTCAACTCCTCGTTCACGGTTCGCAAGATTTCGCACGGCGAAGGGGTGGAACGCGTGTTCCAGTCTCACAGCCCGTCGATCGGTTCCATCACTGTGAAGCGTCGCGGCAATGTCCGTCGCGCCAAGCTGTACTACCTGCGTGACCTGACCGGTAAAGCAGCACGCATCGAAGAGAAAGTCTGAGCGATGGCGGATCGCGCGGGTGGGCAGCCCGCGCCGTCCGGATTCAGTTCGACATGGGGTCGCGTTCCTCACGTGTCCCTATACATCGGATAGGGGCGCGACGTAACAGCTCACCCGGGACGATTTTCGGGCGTTCGGCTGGTGTGACGGGTAGTTATCAATCAACCATTTGCGGCGCTTGCCAACCCGCATCCCAGTCTCGCCAAGGCACAATTTGGTCACGCCCAATCTGACCTGGGCACAAATTCGACACTTCGCGGCCGGTGCAGAATCTGGGCACAACGCCGAGATTAACGACGTTCGCGGTCCGCTTCCTCGCGACCGATCCTGAGGCGAGCGGCCCCATGCATGACTTGATCGGCATCTCAAGCAACAGAACCGGCGGCACAGCCCTCGCAGGCGCCGTCCGCTGCGCGCGCGCCGCCGCAACACTCGCTTTCCTGAAGCCTCCTCCTGTTGTCAGCCACTGCGCGATCTCTCGCAATGCCGCGCGACGGCCATCGCTGCACCTTGCGACTTGCACACCTCCGGGTTCGCCTATTTCACAACCAACAAGCATGCCTGCGCTTCATGGCACTCGTTCGCTGCGCCGCTGTTCCGTCTCGACAAGCAGCTTCGCGACGGACTCGGTGGCAAACCGGCAAACACGGCCTCTTTGAAAACACTATCGCCGGGACGACCTTAACAACCTGATGGCGCTGGCGTTCGGCCTGCTCATCGTCATGCTGCTGGTGTTCGGCTCGCTGTGGATCATGGCGCACCTGAATCGCCACGAGATGCCCGTGGAAGAGGTGATGAAAATGCAGCGGTAGGCGCTGTCAGAATCAAGTCAGACTCATGTCAGCCCTCGTCCATGGTTCGGGAAGGGCCTTCGAGCGAATCTGTGTCCCAAGGCGGCGCTGCTGCCGAATTGAAGACAACCGATTCATATACAACTCGAGGAGATCCTGACCCATGAAGAAGCTCACCACCGTCGCCGCCCTGACCGTCGGCCTGCTTGCGCAGTCCGTCGTGTTCGCCGGCTCCAACGCCAACAATACCGTTTCCGTCGGCAGCATCAGCGGCTCGGGCGGTTTCCGCGATGCCCGCAGCAACTCGGGCAGCACCGAGAGCATCAGCTGCTACCTCGGCACCTACGTGACCACCATCGGCAACACCACCACCAGCAACTATATTTCCTGCTCGGCGGTCGCGGCGAGCGGCGCCAGCTACTACTGCTACGCCTACAGCCCGCCTGAAACCTGGGTGCAGATGGTCGCCGCGCTGAACGAATCCAGCTGGCTCTATTTCTACGGCGACAGCTCGCACCGCTGCCAGGGCATCAGCTCGTCGCAGGGTTCGGCCAACCTGTAATCCCACTCGACCACAACCATACCGCTCCGGGAGTTCGCATCATGTCCAAATCGATCATGGTCACCGTGTTGCTGGCCTGCGGCTTCGTCATCGGCGCCGGACTCGATCGCTACATGATGTTGGACTCCCGGGCGGCGGCGCCGATGCTGCGATCGGCTGAAATCCACACAGCCAGCGCGCCGCCGCTGGTGCAATTGCAACCGAATCGAGTTGCTTCCGCATCGCTCGACCCGCTGCAGGTGCGAGCCATGTTGAGGGAGGAATTGTCCACGGCGCTCGCCGGACTGAATCTCGCGGGAGCGAAGAGCAATGCGATCGTCGCACAGCCCGCGCCCGTTTCTTCAGCGGTCATCGAACAACAGAAGGAGGCGTATCAAGCAGCCACCGACATCATCACCGGTGGACAGTGGGGCGAAATGGAGCGCAACAGCTTCCACCAGAAGCTAGCCGGTCTCGACCCGGAAATGCGTGAACAAGCCATGCAGAAGCTGGTGCAGGCGATCGACAGCGGCGCGATCAAGTCGCCGAATGGAGGACTGCCGCTGCTGTAATTCATCGTCTCGAATCAGTCGTGTCCCAACGGCAATCGAATATAGGACCGGAGCTTGGG
>JAIBJL010000121.1 GCA_020029545.1 Gammaproteobacteria bacterium | reverse complement strand
TGAACGGTGGATAGGAAATACACGTCGCGCCGTTGTAGGTGTCGACGCGCGTCTCCGCGACGGACGTGTTTGGCAGCGCGGTTGCCATCAGGCACAGCGTGATGAGAGAGAGAATAGAGTGTTTCATTGCAGCTCCTAACAGTTCACGTGAGGCAACCTTGCCTGGCTTGGAAGCTAGCGTTGATCCGCCGTGCGTTTGAATTGGCACTTGGGGTGGTGAACTTTCGGCTTACAGGTCGAGCACGACCGACGCAGCTAAGATCCGATCTTTCAGTTAGCAGCGACGCCCATGAGAAATCTATTGGTCCTCATCGTGCGGCTTCACAGCGGGGGCTTCATTGCCTGAAGCCGCGCCGTGAGCTTCATGTTTTCGGAGTAGTCAACGGGGCAGTCGATGATCACGACGGTGTCGTCGGTAAGCGCCGTTCGCAGCGTCGGCAGCAGGTCTTCCGCCCGCTCCACGCGATAGCCCTTGGCGCCGAAGCTCTCGGCGTACTTGACGAAGTCGGGGTTCTTGAAGCCGATGTGGCTGGGGCGCCCGAAGTGGCGCAGCTGGTGCCAGGTGATGAGGCCATATTCCGAGTCGTTCCAGATCAGCACGACCATTGGCGTCTTCAGGCGCAACGCGGTCTCGATTTCCTGCGAGTTCATCATGAAGCCGGCGTCGCCCGTCACCGCAACGACCTTGCGGTCCGGGTAGGCGAGCTTGGCCGCGATGGCGCCCGGCACGGCGATGCCCATCGCCGCGAAGCCGTTGGAGATGATGCAGGTGTTGGGTCGCTCAGCGCGGTACATGCGCGACATCCACATCTTGTGCGCGCCGACGTCGGAGATGGCGATGTCGTCGGGTCCGAGCACCTCGCGCAAGTCCCAGACGATCTTCTGCGGCTTGACCGGAAAGCCCGTGTCATTCGCGTACTGCGCACGGTCGGCTTCGACGGCCTTGCGCACGGCCCTGAAGGGCGCCTCCCGCTGGGGCTTGGCATGCAGCGCCAGTGCCCGCAGCGAAGAGGCGATATCGCCCAGCACGCCGACCGCGACGATGTAGTGCTCGTCCACTTCGGCCGGCAATGCATCGATGTGGACGATGGTCTTGTCGCCGTCGGGATTCCACATGTCGGGGTGGTACTCGACCATGTCGTAGCCGATGCAGATCACCACGTCGGCTTTCTCGAAGGCGAACCAAGGCAGGTCGCGCGCCTTCAAGCCGATGGTGCCGAGCGACAGTTCGTTGGTGAAGGGCATCACGCCCTTGGCCATGAAGGTGTTGGCCACCGGAATCCGCAGCGCCTGCGCAAAGCTGACCAGCGCGTCCGCCGCACCCTGCCGGATGACGCCGTTACCGGCCAGAATCATCGGGGCCTTGGCCTCGCCGATCAGCCTGGCCGCCTCGCCGATCTTGCGCTCGGGGGCTTGCGACGTGTAGGACGTCTGCACCTTGATGGGAGCCTTGCCGACCTGCATCTCGGCAATGTTCTCCGGAAAGTCGATGAAGGTGGCGCCGGGTTTTTCGGTCTGTGCCACCTTGAAGGCCTTGCGTACGATCTCCGGCACGATCGCGGGGTCGAGGATCTGCGTCGAGTACTTGGTGATCGGCTGGAACATGCTGACCAGGTCCAGGATCTGGTGGCTCTCCTTGTGCAGGCGCGTCGTCGCGCCTTGCCCGGCGATCGCCACCACCGGCGCGCGGTCCATGTTGGCGTCCGCCACGCCGGTGATGAGGTTGGTCGCCCCCGGCCCCAGCGTGGCCATGCAGACGCCGGCGCGCCCTGTCAGGCGGCCGTAGACGTCAGCCATGAACGCGGCGCCCTGCTCGTGATGAGTGGTGACGAACTTGATCGTGCTGTCGAGCAGCGCGTCCATCACGTCGATGTTCTCCTCGCCAGGGATGCCGAAGATGTATTCGACCTTCTCGTTCTCGAGGCACTTGACGAACAGCTCGGCAGCTTTCATTCCAATCTCTCCTTGAGGAATCATAGTGGATACATCAATGGCACGACGACCATGTATCCGGCAGCCCATTGTATTGTCGCGTTGCTGGTCTATTCGGCTCAATATTCATTGAATCAGCGTTACCGCGCCAGTGTGTGCCGTGGGTCAGTGCGGCTTGCCTAAGCAGATGCCTTGCGCGAGAAATCTCGGGTAGTGCTGTTCGATTCGTTGATAGAGCGTTGGACACGACGCCGAGATTCGCGACGCTCACCGTTCACATCGCCGCAGTACGCTCTGGGCTACGGCTCACTGGTCGCGCCATTCGAGAGTGAGAACTCCGGCTCGGTCTCTCAACCGGTAGAGAATGCGCTCGCCGATACGTTGCTTTGATGTTCTCTTTTGTCTTCGGCGGACACGAAAGGGAGGTTAGTTGAGTGAGTGCGACTGAAACGCCAACGCCGCTTCGGAAAAATCGAGCTACCTACGAGGATTATCACCCGCAGTAACTGGCCAAAAAACCGAACGGGTATTGCGGGATTGGAGGGTGCGGGGTGCCTTTCGCGGCACCGTCCGCCTCCGCCTGCTCGCGACTACAGCATTCGCGACTACGGCATTACGTTCAGCATCATCAGCTCGGCACCACCATCGGCAGCCGGACGCGCACCGCCCATGACGCGCGTGCCGGGTTTCAGCTTGGTGGCATCGCCGGCGACGATCTTGGTCAGCTGGGTCTTCGGCGTTATCTGGATGCTCTGTTCGCCGCCACCCTTGTAGGCGATCTTCAGCAGCGGACCACCGGCGTTGCCGCCGGCGGATTGCACGCTGCCATTGGTCATGGTGGTGACGGCGCCATTGGTCATCGTGGTGCCGGCGGTGTTGCCCCAGGGATAGTGGCCTTCGCCAATGCCACGCATGGAGTCAGGGAAGATATGGCATTCGGTGGCCACCTTCTCGCCGCTGGCCTGCTGGACCGCGGTACAGCCGATAAAGGTATTGGCGCCGATGTCGGCCACTGTCGCTGTGGCTTGCATCATGACGCGTGAGTTTGGCGTCAGCTGCAGAGTGACGATGCCGGCTTCATTCGACTTCACCTTGAGCGTTTTGCTGTCAACACTCTCGACGGTGCCATTGAAGCGTTGCAGATTGGCCATCGGGCCCCCTGGCCCCCCCGGTGGGCCGGGCGGGTTCTGCGCCTGGGCTGTGACGGAAACCAGCAGGGCAGTGGATACGGACAGCCAGCTTGCAATGCGCATGGAAACCCCCCTCTTATAAGTGTCTGGAGGATACGCGCGATTACCGCAGTGGATCAATGACAGCGTTGAGTGTGCTGCTGGGTCGCATCGCCGCCGACATCTCCACCGGGTCGGCGTGGTAGTCCGCCGATAATGAGATGCCTCGCAATCGCTCGATCGACACCAAGCACTTTGCCCTGAAGTGCCCAGCGATGTCGGGAGCCAATCAATCCCGCAACAGCTCGTTGATGCTCACTTTGCTGCGCGTCTGGGCATCGACCCGCTTCACGATGATGGCAGCGTACTGGCTGTATTTTCCGCGGGGCAGGGAGCCGGCGACGACGACGGAGTAGGCGGGGATGCGGCCGCGCAGCAGCGCATCGTTCTCGCGATCGTAGATTGGCGTGCTGGCACCGATGAACACGCCCATGGAGATGACCGAGCCTTCTTCGACGATCACGCCTTCGACGATTTCCGAACGCGCGCCGATGAAGCAGTTGTCTTCGATGATCGTGGGATTGGCCTGCAGCGGTTCCAGTACGCCGCCGAGGCCGGCGCCACCGGACAGGTGCACGTTGCGCCCCACCTGCGCGCACGAGCCGACCGTGGCCCAGGCATCAATCATGCTGCCTTCGCCTACGTAGGCGCCGATGTTCACGTACGAGGGCATCAGAATGGCATTCGGTGCCACGAAAGCGCCGCGCCGCACGATGGCGTGCGGCACGACACGTACGCCGTCGGCGCGGAATTTTGCTGCGTCGTACTGGGTGTGTTTGAGCGGTACCTTGTCGAAGAACTTGGTATAGCCCGCTTCGATGACTTGGTTGTCGTTCAGCCGGAACGACAGCAGCACGGCCTTTTTCAGCCAGTCGTTCACCTGCCATTGTCCGTCGCGCTTCTCGGCGACGCGCGCTTTGCCGCTGTCCAGCAGCTGCAGAGCTTCTTCAACCGCGTTGCGAATTTCGATCGGTGCCTTGTCGGCACTGAATTCAGTGCGGCGTTCGAAAGCATCATTGATAAGCGAGGCGAGGGAGTTGGACATGAGTGAATGGAAGCGGTGTTGAGGTGAATGAGCTGGTTGAATGTAACTTCGGGACGTTGCACTGGCCAGTCGTGTGGACAGGAAATCCCAGTGGAGACCAGGCTGATTCAGTTTACCAGCAGCCCGCGTTAGGAGCCCGTCTTCACGTACTCGCGAATGCGTCCTGCCGCCGCCACGCATTCCGGCACGCTTGCGACCAGCGAAAGGCGTACCCGGCCGCGACCGGGATTGTGTTGTTGTCCGTCCCGGGCGATGTAGCTGCCAGGCAGCACGGTGACGTGCTGGCGCTCGAACAGTTCCCGCGCGAAGCGTTCGTCATCGGCGACGCGCGGCCACAGATAGAAACCCGCATCCGGCGCAGTGACCTCCAGCACTTCCTGAAGAATCGGCAGCACCTGTGCGAACTTCTCGCGATACAGGCGACGGTTCTCCATCACGTGCATCTCGTCATTCCACGCCGGAATGCTGGCGAGTTGCGTGGGCAGTGGCATCGCGCAGCCGTGATAAGTGCGATACAGCAGGAACGGTTTTATCAATGCGGGGTCGCCGGCGACGAATCCGGAACGCAGGCCGGGGACGCTGGAACGTTTCGACAGCGAGTGAAAGACGGCGCAACGTTCGAAGTCGTGATGGCCTGCGGCAATGGCCGCCTGCAACAGCCCTGGCGGCGGGTTCGCTTCGTCGAGATAGATTTCGCTGTAGCACTCATCGGACGCCACGACGAAATCGTAGCGCTCGGCCAATGCCAGGGCGCGGCGCAGATAGTCCAGGCTCGCTACGGCACCGGTGGGATTGCCGGGCGAGCATAGAAACAGAATCTGGCAACGATTCCATACGTCGGGCGGCACACCATCCAGGTCGGGCAGGAATTCATTGCGAACATCGTTGCCCATGTACCAGGGCTGCGCGCCGGCCAGCAACGCGGCGCCCTCGTAGATCTGATAGAACGGATTCGGCATCACGACCAGCGGTTGCTTGCGCCGATCCGTCATCGCCTGCACGAAGGCGAACAGCGCTTCGCGTGTGCCGTTCGCCGGCAGCACCATGGTTTGCGGCTGCAGTGCGCCTGGCGGCAGCGCGAACCGGCGGGTCAGCCAGTCGGCGACAGCGGCGCGGAATTGCGGCAGGCCGGCGGTGGCCGGGTAGCTGCCGAGCTTATTCAGATGGGCGGCAAGCGCTTGCAGAATGAATGGCGGCGGGGCGTGTCGCGGTTCGCCGATGCCCATCGAAATATGCGGCAGCGCTGCCGGCGGTTGCGCATCCTTGAGCAGCGCATTCAGACGCTCGAACGGATAGGGCCACAGATGCGCCAGTGCCGGATTGACGCTGGAGGGAGTACGGTCAGCCATTCATCAGTCGCTCATGTCGGGTCAATCGGCAGTGGCAGGGTTCAGGTGGCTAGTTGCCCATCGTGCTGCGCCCGACCTACATGGATGTAGGAAGTGCCGAGGTGGGTCGGGAACGCAGCCGGCCGACCCCGAAGCATGAAACGTATCTCATCGAGTGCCACCCAGGCACATGGATGTGCCCGCCGCGAACGCGGCGAGCGATGCGGGAAAAGTCACGCCTTTTCCCGTCATCGCCCACAGCGCGAGTGGCAGGATGCCCGAGTCGCTGTTTCATACTAGTCGCGTCGATCGAGCGTTTCGCTGAGTCGTTGTGCCAGTCGCTGCCGGGCGTCGGCGCTGAGCGGACCGCCTTCGCGGCCGCTGACAAAGAACACGTCTTCCGCGCGTTCACCCACGGTGACGATCTTCGATGTGTAGATGGCTATCTGCTCGGCGCGGAACACTCGCGCGATCTGCGACAACAGGCCGGGTCGGTCGCCGGAAATCAGTTCCACGATGGTGCGCTGATTGATCGGATCTTCGCTGAAGGTGATTTGGGTGGTGGTCGAAAACATGCGCACCTGCCGCGGTGCGCGCCGGGTGACAGTCATGCTCGCGTCATCGGGCTTTGCCAGCGCGTGACGCAACTGTTGTTCGATATCGCGGATGCGTACCGCATCGGCAATCTCGGCGCCGGTGTCTTCCAGCACGTGATACACATCCAGACTGAACTGGTCGGCAATCGGCGTGATGCGTGCATCGACGATCGTGAGGCCCAACTGATCGAGCAGGGCGGTCGTGCGGGCAAAACTGTGCTGCTTCTGCGGGGTGTACGTGGAAATCGCGGTACCGCCACGACCCGACTGCTGCTGCACCGAAACCAGCGGCGAGGTATCACTGACTTCGCGACTGGCAAGCAGTTGCGTGTGCCAGCAGATTTCTTCGGCCGTATGACGGATGAAGTAGTCGTCGGTCAGACGCTGCCAGACGCGTGCGATCGTGGTTTCGTCGACGCCATGGCGCCGTAGCAGTTCGCGCGCACTGGTCTGGATCTGCGCGATCAGTTCGTCCTTGTCGATCGGGCTTTCCAGGCCGCGTCGCAAGGCCTGCTTGGTGCGCTCGTAAAACTCCGAGAACAGCGATGATTTCCAGTTGTTCCACAATTTCGGGTTGGTACCGCGAACATCGGCGACCGTCAGTACATACAGATAATCCAGATGGTTCTGATCGCCGACCAGGCGCGCGAATTCATGCAGCACGGCCGGATCGCTGATGTCCTTCTTCTGCGCGGTCACCGACAACATGAGGTGATTGCGCACCAGCCAGGCGACCAGTCGCGCGTCGTAGCGGGACAGTCCCTGTTCCAGACAGAAGGCCTCGGCATCCACCGAACCCAGTTCGGAATGATCGCCGCCGCGACCTTTGGCGATGTCATGGAAAATCGCCGCCAGATAGGCGAGTTCCTGTTTCGGCAGTGCCTGCATGATGCGCGAGAGTTGCGGAAATTCGTGGTCGTACTTCGGCATCGCGAAGCGGCGCAGATTGCTGACCACGAACAGTGTGTGCGCATCGACCGTGTAGGCATGGAACAAGTCGTACTGCATGCGTCCGACAACGCGGCCAAAGGCGGGGATGTAGCGTCCCAGGACGCCATACAGATTCATGCGCCGCAATTCGTGCGTCACACCGACCGGTGCACTCAGGATGTCGAAAAACAACCGGTGATTGCGCGGATGCTGACGAAACTCCTCGTCGATCAGCCACAGGTGACGGGTCAACTGGCGAATCGTCGTCGCGCGCACGCCGCGGATTTCCGGTTGCTGTTCGATGATCAGGAACAGCTCCAGCAGCGCCGACGGATAGCGCGGGAAAATATCGTCGCTGGTGGTCTCCAGGTAGTCGTTGCGAATCTGGAAGCGCGCGTTGACCGGCACCGGGGCGACATTCGGATCCGACAGGATGGCTTCGCGAAACAGCTGCAGCAGCATTTCATTGAGCAGGCTGACGTCCATCGCCGTGCGGTAGTAGCGCTGCATGAACTGCTCGACCGCGAGCGTGTAGGTCGCATCTTCGTAGCCGAACATTTTCGCCAGACGGATCTGGTGATCGAACAGCAGCCGGTCTTCGCGCCGGTTCGTCAGCACGTGCAGTGCAAAGCGCACCTTCCACAGAAACGATTGCGCGGCCTTGAGCTTGCGCAGTTCGCTCTTGGTGAGAAAGCCGTGATCGACCAGTTCGTCGAGCGAATCGGCACCGAAGCGGCGTTTGGCGACCCAGCCGATGGTCTGAATGTCGCGTAGTCCGCCCGGGCTCGACTTCACGTTCGGTTCGAGGTTGTAGGCCGTGTCGTGATAGCGATGATGGCGCGCCGTCTGCTCGGCCACCTTGGCTTCGAAGAATTCCTTGATCGGCCACACGCGTTCGGGAGCCAGTGCGCGCCGCATCGCTTCGAACAATTGTTCGGGCCCGGTCAGGCGCCGCGCTTCGATCAGTGTAGTCGCTACGCTGACATCGGCGGCGCTCTCGCGCTGGCAGTCGTCGATCGTGCGCACGCTGTGACCCACTTCCAGGCCGATATCCCACATGAAGGTGAGAAAGCGTTCCAGGTTCGGCTGCCACGGCGTCGCTTCGCTTTTCGGCAGCAGGATCATGATGTCGATATCCGAGCACAGGTTCAGTTCGCCGCGGCCGTAGCCGCCTACGGCGATCAGTGCGACTTCGCGGGCGTGCGGTCCGACGTGCAGCGCCCATGCCGTCCCCAGCAGCGAATCGACCAGGCGTGCCCGATCGCGGACCAGCCGCTCGACCGGTTCGTCGTCGGCAAAGCGTTGCTTGAGCCGGTTGTCGCCTTCCGTGAGCGCACTGCGAAAGGTCGCTACATCAGGCTGTTGCGCCGTCAACGTCTGCTGGATCGCACTCAGGTAATCCCATGGCGGATCGCTGGTGACGACGGCAAGTTCGTCGAGGTCTTCGGGAGTGATGACACGCATCAGTGTTGAGTCGTCGAGCGTTCGCCGGCGGGCAGGGTGAGCACTTCGTAACCGCTATCGGTGACCAGTACCGTATGTTCCCACTGCGCCGACAGCGAGTGGTCCTTGGTAATGACGGTCCAACCGTCGGCGAGCAGTTTCACATGACGCTTGCCGATGTTCACCATCGGTTCCACTGTGAAGATCATGCCTTCGCGCAGTTCCAGTCCTGTGCCGCGCTCCCCGTAATGCAGCACCTGCGGGTCCTCGTGGAAAATACGACCGATGCCATGCCCGCAGTACTCGCGCACCACGCTTAGATGCTGCGCTTCGACAAACGTCTGGATCGCAGCGCCCAGATCGCCGAGTCGCACCCCGGGACGGACCAGACGAATACCGATCCACATGGCTTCGTGCGTAAGGTCGATCAGCCGCTGTGCGGCCGGGGTAATCTTCCCGACTGCAAACATGCGGCTGGTATCGCCGTGCCAGCCGTCTTTGATGACGGTGATGTCGAGATTGACGATATCGCCCTGCTTGAGGCGTTTATCGGCCGGAATGCCATGGCAGACGACATGATTTACCGACGTGCAGATGGATTTGGGAAAGCCGCGATAATTCAGCGGCGCCGGCGTGGCCTTCTGGACATCGATGATATAGTCGTGACAACGCTGGTTGAGTTCGTCCGTCGTCACGCCCGGCACGACGTACGGGCTGATCATGTCCAGCACCTCGGCGGCCAGCCTGCCGGCCACGCGCATCTGTTCCTGCTCCGCAGCGTTTTTGATCGTTACCTGCATAGTGTGATGGGTCGGCGTTCCGGTCGGCAGGACTGCCAAGTTTTGAGACGGCGGATTGTATGCCGGTTCGCGCCGGGAATCTTGGGTGTGGAGCACGGGTAGTGGCTGCCGGGTATTGCGCAGCAGGCGCCGCAATGCAGGGAGGGGCCTGGGGCTTGGGTTGGAAACAACGCAAAGCCGTCGCCCGCATTCTTGTTCTGACCCAGGCCCCAGGCCCCGTAGGATTGATCCAGTCCCGTCTTGGACGCAGCTGGTCGTGCGGAGGGGATAATCAAGATCGGCGCGCCATGTATAGGTGACGGCGCAGGGAATCCGTTTGGAATCCTTAAGAAATCTATGTTATAAAGCGCCCGCTTTTTTCCACTGACTTAATACTTCTCACACCTGACCGACACATTCGCCGGGGTGCCTGGAACCCGAAGGCAGTTTGCTTGCAAAAGATCGCTTTTGCATCAGCGGACGCTTCGATCCGGGTCGGCGCATGGGGCAGGTGGAGGCTCAACCCCCACAGGAGCTTGATCATGACCAGCGTGTCCATGCGACAGATGCTGGAAGCGGGTGTTCATTTCGGACATCAGACCCGCTTCTGGAACCCCAAGATGGCTCAGTTCATCTTCGGCGAACGTAATCGAATTCACATTATCAACCTGGAAAAGACGCTGCCGTTGTACAACGATGCGTCATCGTTCATCCGCGGCGTGGTTGCCGATGGCGGCCGGGTCCTGTTCGTCGGCACCAAGCGTTCCGCGCGCGATGCCGTCAAGGCCGAAGCGATTCGTGCCGGCATGCCATACGTCAGTCATCGCTGGCTGGGCGGCATGCTCACCAACTTCAAGACCGTCAAGCAGTCGATCAAGCGTCTCACCACCCTGGATGAGATGGCGGCCAACGGCACGCTCGACAAGCACAGCAAGCGCGAAGCGCAGGGCCTGCGCCGCGAGCGCGAAAAGCTCGAACGCAGTCTCGGCGGCATCAAGGCGATGGAAGGTCTGCCGGATGTGCTGTTCATCATCGACGTGGGTCATGAACGCATTGCGATCAACGAAGCCAAGACGCTGGGCATTCCGGTCGTCGCCGTGGTCGATACCAACTGTGCGCCAGACGATGTGGATTACGTGATTCCCGGCAACGACGACGCGATGCGGGCGATTCAGCTCTATGCGGCAGGCATTGCCGACGCAGTGCTGGAGGGTCGTTCGGCCACGCCGGAAGTGAACACCGGTGAAGATGAGTTCGTGGAACTCGACGAAGAAGGCCGTCCGCGCGCGAAGACGGATGCCGCGCCGGCCCAGCAGCGTCGTGGCGGTGGCAAGGCAGCCACCGTCAAGAAGAAGGCGCCGGCTCGCCGTCGTGATGCCGCAAGCATCGCCGTCGTTGAACCGGTGGAAGACGTGGTTGCTGCCGAACTCGATGATCTCGGTCCGGATGTGGCACCCGAGGAAGTCATGGCGCGTCGTCGCGAGGCGGTCGCCAAGCACAAGCCGGGTACGGCGGCGGCAACGCCGGCCGCACCTGCAGTGGACAGCAAGGCGGAGTGAGTCATGGCTGTTACGGCTGAATCGGTAAGACTGCTACGCGAGCGCACCGGCGCGGGCATGATGGAGTGCAAGAAGGCGCTCGTCGAAGCCCAGGGCGATCTGGAAGCGGCCGCCGAAATGATGCGCAAGTCGGGTCTTGCGAAGGCGGATAAAAAGGCATCGCGCGTTGCAGCCGAAGGCGTCATCGTGCTCGAGCGCGCCGCCGACACGCGACGCGCGGTCATCGTCGAAGTCAATTGCGAGACCGACTTCGTCGCACGCGAGAGCGACTTCAGGAGCTTCGCCGCCAACGTCGCGAAGGCGGCACTTGCCGGCCGACCGGCCAATGTCGATGCCTTGCTGCAGCTCAAGATCGATGGCGGCGGCACGGTCGATGAGACACGCCGTGCATTGATCTCGAAGATCGGCGAGAACATCGGCGTGCGTCGCTTCGCACTGGTCGAAGCGCCGGCAGTGGTCGGTGCTTACCTGCACGGCAGTCGCATCGGTGCGCTGGTGGCGATGAAGAGCGGCGACGATGCGGTGGCGAAGGACATCGCGATGCATGTGGCGGCAATCAAGCCAGCGCGCGTGTCCGCAGCTGAAGTCCCCGCAGACGAAGTCGCGAAGGAACGCGAGATCCAGCTGGCACAGGCCAAGAGCGATCCGAAGAATGCCGGCAAGCCGGATGAAATTCTGGTCAAGATTCTCGACGGCAAGCTGCGCAAGTGGGTCAATGAAATCACGCTGCTGGGCCAGCCTTTCGTCAAGGACCCCGATCAGTCGGTGGAGAAGTACCTGAAGCAGGCGGGCGGCGAGGTGATTTCGTTCGTGCGCTACGAAGTCGGCGACGGCATCGAGAAAAAGCAGGAAGACTTCGCCGAAGAGGTGCGCAAGCAGGTCGAAAGCACCCGAAAATGAAGTTGAGTATAAAGAACCCCGCTACGGCGGGGTTCTTTATAATGGACCCCATAACGGGCCCGGGCTTAATGGACCAGAGCTTAATGGCTACTAGGCTCGCGGCCTGGAGCTTGGGTCAGGAACGCAAGCAGGGCTGCTTGCATTCTTGATTCTGGCCCAGGCCCAACGTCCCAGGCCCCAGGTTCCATGTCCTTTCCGCAGGCAGGTACTCAATGACGGTGACGAGCAATACATCGGCAGACCAGTTGCAAGGCTTACCCGCAGGACA
>JAIBJL010000120.1 GCA_020029545.1 Gammaproteobacteria bacterium | reverse complement strand
ATTGCAGCCCGCTATGGCGGCGTCGTGGTACTCAAAGGAGCGGGCACACTGGTGGTGTGTCGCGATCAGTTGCCGTGTATCTGCGATCAAGGCAATCCGGGCATGGCCTCGCCTGGCATGGGGGACGTGCTGACCGGCGTGATTGCCGGCATCGCCGCGCAGACCGCTGATTTGCCCGGTGCCGCCGGTGCCGGCGTGCTGGTGCATGCGATGGCGGGCGACATGGCGGCTCGTCGCGGCGAACGCGGTCTGCTGGCAACGGATCTGTTTACCTACCTGCCGACATGCGTGAATCCGAATCAGCGTTTGTAGTCGCAGCGGGTGTCGAGCAAATGCGCGCGCTCGGCGGTGCGATTGCTGCAGGCTTGCGAACAGTGCGCGGCGCGCCGGTGATCATCACGATCGAAGGCGAACTCGGCGCCGGCAAGACAACACTGGTCGGCGGCTTGCTCAATGAGCTGGGCCTGCGCGGTCCGGCACGCAGTCCAACGTATACGTTGATCGAGCCCTACGAACTCGAGGGCCGTTGCCTCCAGCATCTGGATCTGTACCGGCTCGCCGATCCAGCCGAGGTCGAAGCGTTGGGGGTTCGCGACCTGCTGATCGACGATGCCGTGCTGCTGATCGAATGGCCGGATCGCGGCGGGAACTTCATTCCCCCGCCCGATCTGCGTCTGTCGCTGATGTATTCGGCTCATCCCGCGGCCGGACGCGATGTGGAGCTGACCGCTGTCACCGCCGCTGGCGCGACGATCCAGGCGGCGGTCCTGCATGCGATGAAACGGTAGGTTGATGTCGTATCTTGCTATTTTGACTGACTAATTTATCTTGAATTCCGCGTGTATCGTGCTAGATTCGCACGCATCATGCACATTGGCAGGTCAGGCTCACTCATGGCGCTCGCGCTCGGTGCGTGTCTTGCCTGCATGGCAGCGATCGCGGCGCCGTCTGTGCCGGTCACGGTTCACGACGTGCGTCTGTGGGCGGGTCCGGATGGCACGCGTCTGGTGTTGGATCTGTCGGGGCCTGTGCAGTACTCGGTGTCGACGCTGCGCGGGCCGGAGCGGGTCATCGTCGATATTCCGAATGCCCGACTGGCGAAGTCTCCGCGCGAATTGCCGGGCGGCCAGGGCTATGTGCGAAAGATGCGTCTGGGGACGCCGCCTGCGAGCGGTGCGCTGCGCCTGATCGTCGATCTGTCGAAAGCGGCAACGCCGCACTCCTTTGCAGTCGCGCCGGCCGGATCGCTCGGTGATAGGCTGGTGGTCGATCTCGATAATTCGGCAACCACGACCGTCGCAAGCACGCCCACAACAGCGGCGCCCACACCCATTGCAGTGAAGTCGGCGCCGGCGATCGATGGTCGCGACATCGTCATTGCGGTCGACGCCGGACATGGCGGTGTCGATCCCGGCTCGATTGGCAAGCGCGGCACCTACGAAAAGAACCTGACGCTCGCCATCGCGCGGCGTCTCAAGGAAAGAATCGATCGCGAGGTGGGAATGCGCGCCATCCTGACCCGGGATGGCGACTACTTCGTGGAGCATCGCGAACGCATTGCCCGTGCGCGTCGGAAAGGCGCGGACATGTTCATCTCCATCCATGCCGATGCGGTGGTCGATCGCACGGTGACCGGCTCGTCGGTTTATACGCTGTCGGTTCGCGGGGCCAGCGATGAGTCGGCGCGCTGGCTCGCACATCGCGAAAATGCCTCCGACCTGATGGGCGGCGTCAAACTCGACGATAAGGACAGCGTGCTGGCCTCGGTGTTGCTGGATCTGTCCCAGGGCGCCAGCATGACGGCGAGTATCGATGCGGCATCGAAGGTGCTGCAGGAACTGGACAGCGTCAGTGTCGTACGGCGTCGAACGGTGCAGAACGCCGGCTTCTTGGTGCTCAAGGCGCCGGACATTCCCTCGATGCTGGTCGAGACCGCATTCATTTCGAATCCCGGCGAAGAACAGAAGCTGTCGAGTCCGAAGCATCAATTGCAGCTAGCCGAAGCCATTCACTCCGGAGTGCGCAGTTATTTTCTCGGCAATCCACCGCCCGGCACCCGCTTCGCGCAGTTGCGTGAGCGCAGGGATGGCGGCGCCGTCATTGCGCAGCGCGAGCCTGCCGTGAGCATCGGTCGTGAACTAACGAATAGTGCTGTGGGCACAGCCACTAGCAGCCTGTCGGACTGAAGGTTGATACTGCGGCTGCGCCACACACCCTGTGACGACGCCCATGACCCGGACAGGCTCGTAGCCCTCGCGCCTACCCCCTCTGCTATTCTTGCCGCTGGCTGCCTCGCCGGTGCAGCGCGTCGATCAGGGGCGCCCGGTGAGGTGCTGCAAGTCGTCGCTCGTCAACGCAGTCTTTGAACCTCACAATACATTCAACCGGCTTCAACCGGCGCAGCTTGGCTGACGCGGTGCCCTTCGTTGCAGGTGAGCTGCCGACCATGCCGATACGCGTTTTACCGGAACAACTAATTCACCAGATCGCTGCCGGTGAGGTGATTGAGCGTCCGGCATCGGTCATCAAGGAGCTGGTGGAAAACAGCGTCGATGCCGGCGCGCGCCGTATCGAGATCGAAATCGAGGAGGGCGGTGCGCGCTTGTGCCGCGTGCGCGACGACGGCGCCGGCATCGCGAGCGACGAACTCGTACTCGCGCTGTCACGACATGCGACCAGCAAGATCACCAGCATCGACGATCTCGAACATGTGTCTACATTGGGGTTTCGCGGCGAGGCTTTACCGAGTATTGCCTCGGTGTCACGCGTGCGCTTGTGTTCGCGCGCCCACGGCAGCACCACTGCCTATGCAATTGCTGCCGACAACGGACAGTTGAGCGATCTCGAGCCAGCCGCCCATCCGATCGGCACGACGATCGAGGTGCGCGATCTGTTTTTCAACGTACCGGCACGCCGGAAATTCCTGCGAGCCGAGCGCACCGAGTCCCAGCATATCGCACGTATCGTGGAGCGGCTGTCGCTGGCGCAGTTTGGTACCGGCTTTTCGCTCAAGACCGGTGGGAAATTGACCGCGAGTTTTGCGCCTGCCGATACGCATCTGCAGCGCGAGCAACGCGTCGCCCAGATCGTCGGCGACGATTTCATGGCGAATGCACTGTACATCGAGCATGAAGCCGCTGGATGCAAGTTGACCGGTTGGATTTGCCAGCCGACCTACGCGCGCGGGCAACCGGATCTGCAGTATTTCTATCTTAACGGACGCATGCTGCGAGATCGCCTGGTCGGTAGCGCAGTGCGGATGGGCTATCGCGATGTCATGTTCGGCGCGCGCCATCCGGCATACGTATTGTTCATGGAAATCGATCCGGCGCAGGTCGACGTCAATGCGCATCCGGCGAAGCTCGAAGTGCGATTCCGTGATGGCCGGCACGTCCACGATTTTCTGTTTCGCAGCGTCGAACGCGCCTTGCGCTCGACACATGCCGGCGCCGCGGGCGAACTAAACGCGCCTGCCCCGGCCGATGTCGGCGTCATTGCACCATTCGCCAGTGTGTCAGCCGTGACACCGATGTGGCCGGCGCGTGGACCCTCGCAGTCTTCGCTGGGTCTGCGTGTCGCCGAGTCGCCCTCCCAGGCATTCACGTCGCGATCGTCCGCGGACTCGCAGTGGCGTTCCGGCGCTGCGCCGGTCGCGAGCAGCGCAGCACAGTCCTTGTCGTCAGCGGATGAAGCTCAGGAGTCCGTCGGACCACCCCTTGGCTTTGCGCTCGCGCAATTGCATGGCGTATACATTCTTGCGCAGTCGCGAGACGGCATGATCCTGGTCGACATGCATGCCGCGCACGAGCGCACGACGTACGAAAGAATGAAAGCCGCACTGATGGATGGCGAGGTGGCCAGTCAACCTTTGTTGCTGCCGGTCACGCTCCAGGTGTCGAGTGCCGAGGCTGATGCGCTCGAAGAGCAGTCGCTGTTGTTGCAGCGGACCGGCATGGACATCGAACGCAGTGGCCCGACCAGCGTATGCATTCGCGCGATGCCCGCGATTCTGCCGGCAGCCGATGTCGAAGAACTGGTGCGCAAGGTCGGCGCGGATCTGGTCGAACATGGCATCACACGCGGTGTAGAAGAAGCGATGAACGAAGTGCTTGGTACGATGTCGTGTCACGGCGCGGTGCGTGCGAACCGCAATCTCACGGTGCCGGAAATGAACGCGTTATTGCGCGAGATGGAGCGCACGGTACGCAGCGATCAATGCGTGCACGGCCGACCGACCTGGACGTACATCAGCATGAGCGATCTGGATCGCATGTTCCTGCGCGGCAGATGACGTGCCGGCGATGACGATGAGTTCGCGTTCACCGGGAAAGATTCCGGTCGTGCTGCTCATGGGCCCGACCGGTGCGGGCAAAACGGACCTGGCGATGCAGCTGTGCGATCGGTTCGCAGCCCGCCGGCCGCTGGAAATCGTCAGCGTCGATTCGGCGATGGTCTATCGCGGGATGAATATCGGCACCGGCAAGCCGGACGCCGCAACGCTGCTACGCTATCCGCATCATCTGGTCGACATTCTGGATCCGTCGCAGACCTATTCGGCCGGCCAGTTCGTTCGCGATGCGCACCGTCTCATTCTGGAGATCCATGCACGCGGCCACATGCCGCTGCTGGTGGGCGGCACCATGCTGTATTTCCGGGCATTGCGACGCGGGATCGCCGAGTTGCCCGCTGCCGATGCGCAGATCCGCGCGGCGCTGAGCGCGGAGGCCGAAATTGCCGGCTGGCCGGCGCTGCACGCACAGCTGGCAGCCGTCGATCCGCAGGCGGCCGCTCGCATTCTGCGCGGGGACGGTCAGCGAATTCAGCGGGCACTCGAAGTGTTCCGCATCACGGGCAGATCGCTCAGCGATCTGCATGCCGCCGCCGCGCCGCCCGATCCGCGTTTCGATTTAATGACAACCGCGTGGGTCCCCAGCGATCGCGAACGGCTGTACGATGCCATTGCGGCACGGTTTCACGACATGATGCGTCGTGGGCTGCTCGCGGAAGTGCAATCGCTGTTCGAGCGCGGGGACTTGCACGCGGATCTGCCGTCGCTGCGCTCGGTCGGCTACCGCCAGTTGTGGGAGCACCTTGCTGGTGCAGCGGATCTGGCGGGTGCGGTGACAAACGCAATCCATGCGACGCGGCATCTCGCACGTCGGCAATTGATCTGGTTGCGTGCCGATCGCGATGCTCGTGTGATCGATTCACTTGAATCCGACGCTGTTGCCCACATGGAACGACTCGTTGCGACGCATGGTTGATGCAGACCGCCGGTATGCTGCGGATCAGTATTAGACGAAAGCTCACCGTAGAGGTGGGTTTCCCTGTGCTAGACTGCGGCGCTGCAAACGGGTACGGGAGAGTGCCCGCAGATTTGGCCTCCGGCTGCGGTTCGCAGCACTAACGGTTGCGCTTACATACACAAGAATTCGGAGTAATAACAAGGAGATCGATGATGGCCAGAGGGCAATCATTACAGGACCCATTCCTGAACACTTTGCGCAAGGAGCGCGTCCCGGTCTCCATTTACCTGGTGAACGGCATCAAGTTGCAAGGTCAGATTGATTCTTTCGATCAATTCGTCGTACTGCTCAAGAACAGCGTCAGTCAGATGGTGTACAAGCACGCGATCTCGACCGTGGTTCCGGCACGCAGCATTCGTCTGCCTGCAACGGACGAAGAGGGCGGCGAGGTTGTCGGCACGGCCGAATGATGGATCGCGAAAGCGTCGCGGGCTACGGCTTGGATGCGCGGCAATCGCCAGGAGATTGACCGTGGAGCTGACGATTGTTTGAACGTCCCCGCAGCGGCGAAAGCGCGCTCCTGGTCCGCATCGGTCTGGGGCATGCGCCGGACAAGGATGAGCTGAGCGAATTCCAGGCACTGGCGCGATCGGCAGGGGCCGAAGTGCTGGGGTTGATTCAAGGCACGCGACGCGCGCCCGATTCGCGGCTGTTTGTCGGCAGTGGCAAGGCGGACGAAATCAAGACGCAGGTCAAGGCGCTCGGTGCCGAACTGGTCGTATTCGATCATCCGCTGAGCCCCAGTCAGGAACGCAATCTCGAAGCGTTGCTGCAATGTCGGGTGTTGGATCGGACCGGACTCATTCTGGATATCTTTGCGCAGCGGGCTCGCAGCTTCGAAGGCCAGTTGCAGGTGGAACTCGCACAACTGCGTCACATGTCCACCCGATTGGTGCGAGGCTGGACGCACCTTGAGCGTCAGAAAGGCGGTATCGGTCTGCGCGGTCCCGGCGAAACGCAGCTCGAAACCGACCGCCGACTGCTGGGCAATCGCATCAAGACGCTGCGCGAACGACTGGACAAAGTGGTGACGCAGCGGGAAACCACGCGGCGCGAACGCAAGCGCGCGGAGGTTCCTACGATCGCGCTCGTCGGTTACACCAATGCCGGCAAGTCCACCTTGTTTAACATGCTGACCGGTGCACACGCCTATGCCGCGAATCAGTTGTTCGCGACGCTCGATCCGACAGTACGGCGGCTCGATCTTCCGGACGCGCGCCATGTGCTGCTCGCCGATACAGTGGGTTTCGTGCGCGACCTGCCGCACGAACTGGTGGCGGCGTTTCGCTCGACATTGCAGGAAGCCCGCGAATCGCTGCTGTTGTTGCATGTGATCGATGCGGCCGATCCGCATCGCAGCGAGCGCATTGCGCAAGTGAATCAGGTGTTGGAGGAGGTCGGTGCCGGCGAGCTGCCGCAGATCGAGGTCTTCAACAAGGTCGACCTGCTGGACGAACGACCGCACGTCGACCTGGACCACAGCGAGATGGACCCGCAGGGACAGCCGCTGGTGCGCCGGGTCTGGCTATCCGCGCAGACGGGTGTCGGATTACCGCTGCTGATCGATGCCATCGGCCGTTTTGTGGGGCCGGAGCTGGTACACCGACATGTGATACTGCAGCCGCATCACGGCCGGGCGAGGTCGCGATTTTTTGCCGCCGGTGCGGTACTGAACGAAAAGACCCTGCCCGACGGCGAGACCGACCTGGAAGTATCGATGCCCAAGCGGGCTTTTGAGCATCTGTGCCGGAACGAAGGCATCGATTGCGACTCTGACGTGATCAGAATCTGACGCGACGCTTGTACCGGCGCGGGGTGGTTCCTAAAATCGCGCGTTCGCAGGATGGCTGCTAGGGACCTGCTGGTGTTGCCATGATTGCAGCGGCACTATTCCGCAGACCGTTAGAGACCGCGGCAGAGACCAAAAGAGATCAGATTGAGTTCCGCCACTCATGAGCACCCAGTCGGCATGGCGGTTACCGACAGCAGAATTTTCACCGGCCGTATGTCGCGCTGGTTTGCACGAGGCGAGCATGGCCTGGAATGAATCCGGCGGTAACAATCCCGGCGGCAAACGTAATCCCTGGGGGAATGGCAACAAACCCGATCAGGGGCCGCCCGATCTCGATGAGGTCGTGCGCAATCTGCAAAAGCGGCTGGCGGCGCTGTTCGGCGGCGCGGGTTCTGGCAGCGGACGCGGGTCAGGCTCCGGCTCCGGTCCCGGGCGCGGGTTCGGTATCGGGACGATCGGGCTGGTCCTGTTGGTGGTGTGGACGCTGACCGGCTTCTACCAGGTGGATGCCGCCGAGCGCGGTCTGGTGTTCCGTTTCGGCAAGCACGTGGCGACCACCCAGCCGGGGCCGCGCTGGCATCTACCCTGGCCTATCGAAAGCAAGCAAGTGGTCAACATCCAGACGATCGGGAGCTTTACCGAAACGACGCGTATGTTGACCGCCGACGAGAATATGGTCGACATCAATCTGGAAGTGCAGTTCCGCCGTGCCAACCCGCTTGACTATGCCTTCAATGTGGCGCTACCCGATGACACTCTGAAGGAAGTCAGCGAAAGTGCGATTCGCGAAATCATCGGTCGCAGCAAGCTCGATGCCGTGCTTGAGTCCGGTCGTCAGGAAATCGTGGCGCTGACCAAGGAACTGATCCAGCGCACTCTCGACAGCTACAAGATCGGTATCGAAGTCACGACCGTCAATCTGCAGGACGTACGGGTACCGAACGAAGTGGCGCCTGCGCAGCAGGACGCGATCAAAGCGCGCGAAGATCGGGATCGCCTGTCGCTGCAAGCGCAGGCCTATTCGAACGATCTGATTCCACGTGCCCGCGGTTCCGCGGTGCGATTGATCCAGGACGCGCAGGCTTACCGAGCAGCCAAGGTGGCAGATGCAGAGGGCGAATCGCAACGCTTCACTAAACTGCTGACGGAGTACGAACGCGCCCCGGCCGTCACCCGCGAGCGTCTATATCTGGAAACGATCGAGGCTGTGCTTGCGGCCAGCAAGAAAGTCATCGTCGACACCGATGGCAACGGCAATATGATCTATCTGCCGATCGACAAAATCATCGAGCAGGGTCGTCGCGCTGCGCGCGTGGATGTCGGAGAATCGACCATGACGGTCGAAGGTCCCGTATCCCCGTCCGGTTCGACCGACGATCGCCGCACCCGAGGTTCACGCTGATGGCTAATCGTCCGTTTCTGGTACTGATTGCCGCCGCGGCAGCCGCAGTCCTGTTTGTCTTGTCGGCGTTCACCGTGCGCGAGACCGAACTCGCCATCAAGTTCAGCTTCGGCAAGATCGTCAATTCCGATTACAGCCCCGGCCTGCACTTCATGGTGCCGGTAGTGAACAATGTGCGGAAATTCGAGAAGCGCATCATCACGCGCAACTATCCATCCGAGCAGTTCCTTACCAGCGAGGGCAAGATTCTGCGCATCGACTTCTATATCAAGTGGAAGATCAACGATGTGTCCACGTTCTATCAGGCCACGTCCGGTGGCGATGAGGAGATCGCTGCGGGTCGTTTGGGCAGTATCGTGAAAGATGGCATCAAGGGCGTCATCGCGCGGCGCACCATTCAGCAGGTGGTTGCTGCGGAGCGTACCGAGTTCACCGGCGAGATTCTGAAAATCGCCGATGCGGGCACGCGCGGTTTGGGGCTGCAGCTGATGGATGTGCGCGTCAAGAAGATCGACCTGCCGGAGGAAGTCAGCGAGTCGGTGTTCAATCGCATGCGCCAGGATTTCGATCGCCAGGCCAAGCAATTGCGCGCCGAGGGTGAGGAAAACGCCGAGAAGCTGCGCTCCGAGGCGGATCGTCAGCGCACCGAACTGCTGGCCGATGCGCGCCGCGATGCGGAAATTGCGCGCGGCGAAGGGGATGCCGGGGCAGCTGAGATTTACGCGAAAGCCTACAGCCGCAACCCCGAGTTCTATTCGTTTCATCGCAGCCTGCAGGCGTATCGGGAAGCGATCGGCTCGGACAGCGATGTGCTGGTCATCAAGCCGGACAGCGAATTTTTCCGTTATCTGAAGCGATCGACGCCGCGCTGAACGCGCCACACTGCGCGCCGTGAGCATGAACTGGTCGGACCTGCTGGGTGCATTTGCGCTCTACTTGGTGCTCGAAGGCATCCTGCCATTTGCCAACCCACAGGCCATGAAGCGTGTCATGCTCTCGTTTGCGGCACTGGGCGATCGACAACTGCGGATCTGGGGCTTGGTGAGTATGGTTGTCGGTGCGGTCCTGCTGGCACTGGTTCGGGGGCAATGACTGATCGCCGGTCCACCTGAATTCTTCCATCCGTTTCCAACCTTTTTACTTCTATGAGCAAGAATGTGGTTGTCATCGGCGCCCAGTGGGGCGACGAAGGCAAGGGCAAGATTGTCGATCTGCTGACCGACCGAGTGGCCGGCGTCGTGCGTTTTCAGGGCGGCCACAACGCTGGTCATACGCTCGTCATCAACGGTCACAAGACCATCCTGCGCTTGATTCCTTCGGGCATTCTTCACGACCATGTGACGTGCTTCATCGGCAACGGTGTGGTGCTTTCGCCAAGGGCCTTGTTCGAAGAAATCGGCGAACTGCAGCGCGTCGGTATCGATGTGCCGAAGCGGTTGCGCATTTCCGAGGCCTGCCCGTTGATCCTGCCGTATCACATTGCGTTGGATCAGGCCCGTGAGAAGGCGATGGGAGCCGCGAAGATCGGCACGACCGGTCGTGGTATCGGCCCTGCGTACGAAGACAAGGTCGCGCGCCGCGCCATTCGTGTGCAGGATCTGTTCGCGCGCGAACGCTTCGCTGCAAAACTCGGTGAAGTGCTCGACTATCACAATTTCGTATTGCGCAATTACTTCAAGGAGAGCCCGGTCGATTTCCAGCAGACGCTGGATGAAGCACTCGAACTGGCCGAGCATCTGCAGCCGATGGCGGCCGATGTGTCAGCCGAAGTGAATGCCATGATTCGTGCCGGCAAGCGGCTGCTCTTCGAAGGCGCGCAGGCCGCGCTGCTGGATATCGATCACGGGACCTATCCGTATGTGACATCAAGTAACTGCGTCGCCGGCCAGGCCTGCGCGGGCGTGGGTGTCGGTCCACAGCAATTGCACTATGTCCTCGGTGTCGCCAAAGCCTACGCCACGCGGGTCGGCGGCGGTCCGTTTCCTACCGAACTCGATGATGAAGTCGGCGAACACCTGCGCGTGAAGGGCAACGAATATGGGTCCGTCACAGGCCGGCCCCGACGCTGCGGCTGGTTCGACGCCGCTGGCTTGCGCCGGGTCGTCGATATCAATGGCATTAGCGGGCTATGCATTACCAAGCTCGACGTGTTGGATGGCCTGGACACGGTTCGAGTGTGCGTGGGGTACAAGGTGCGCGGCGAACGTCGCGACGTCTTACCCGTCGGGGCCGAAGCGATGGCCATCTGCGAGCCGATCTATGAGGAACATGCCGGCTGGAAGCAGAGCACGTTCGGCGTAAAATCCTTCGACGATCTGCCGAAGGAAGCGCGATCCTATCTGCTGCGATTGGAAGTGCTGGTGGGTGCACCGATCGCGATCATCTCAACCGGCCCGGATCGCGTCGAGACGATTGTCCTGAAGCATCCGTTCGACTAAAGACTCACGAGTAAAGGTGCCGATCAGTGCCTCGCGTACTCATCATTGAAGACGACGAGATCACGCACTTCGATTTAGAAAAAGCAAGAGGGCGCAATGAATTGCGCTCTGCGCCACGCTACCTCGACACATGCAAAAAAGAACGGCGCGCATGCGTCGTTCCTCCTACGAGTTCGTCTCCGTATTCCGCGCTGTCGCCACTGTCTTATTCAATCCGTGCTTCTTAAGCAGCTTCTGGACGTGGGTGCGGTTCATGCCGATGCTTTTGGCGAGCTTGGTGACTCTTCCGTCGGCTTTGAGCAGCGATTCTTGCAGGTAGCGGCGTTCCGCTTCATCGCTCGCCGCTCGTTTTGCATCAAGCAGCGATGCAGCGCTGCTGTCCGGCGAATCTTTACCGTTGATCCTGTCGGTTGGCGGGGGCCGGACGTGATCCGGAAGATGCTCAAGCTCGGCGATATCGGTCGCGAGACAAGAAATGCGGAAAATGATGTTGCGCAGCTCGCGAACGTTTCCGGGGTAATCGTAGTGATTGAGAAAATTTCTCAAGCCGCGGGACAGCTTGATCGGATGCCGCCGCAATTTTTCTGCGGCTTCGTTGGCGAGATAGTCGATCAATAGTGGAATCTCGTCGCGCCGCTCGCGCAGCGGCGGCACGGTGAGTTGAATGATACTCAGGCGATAATAAAGGTCTTCTCTGAAGCCGCCTGTCTTGCACATCTCCAGCAGATTCTTATTCGTGGCGGCGACGATGCGCGCGTCGACCCGGATCGCTTGGTCCGACCCCACCCGTTGAATTTCGTTCGATTGTAAAACGCGCAGCAGCTTAACCTG
>JAIBJL010000119.1 GCA_020029545.1 Gammaproteobacteria bacterium | reverse complement strand
CGGCATCCGGCAGCAGCTCGTTGGCCGGGAAGCTCAAGAATCCTTGAAAATGGGTGGCATACGGGACGCCGGAGCAGAACACCCACGTGCCATTGACGATCCACCCGCCTTCAACGCGCCGGGTGGTGACGCCGCGCGAGCCGCCGGCGAGTGGCGCGATGAAATGATGGTCGGGACCGAAGAATTCGGCCTGCACGTCCTTGGGATAATAGGCGCCGACGATGTAGGGATGTCCGGCGTCCAGCGTAATGCACCAGGCCGTCGAGGGGCAGCCTCGGGCCAGCTCCAGGATGGTCTGGAAATAGCTGGGCAAATCGATCTCATAGCCACCAAACATCGCCGGTTGCAGCATCCTGAAGATGCCCAGCTCGCGAACCTTCTCGAACGTCTCGCGGGAGTAACGCGTGCGCTTCTCCACAGCCGCCTGTTGCTCCAGGAGGTGTGGCCGCAGCGCAATCGCGCGATCGATGAAGTCGGCGCCGGTCAAAGTGCGGTCCGCGCGATTGCGGTTGGCGGTTGCATTGTCGTTCATGAATATTCCCTCGGACATCACCAGAACGATTCCACGGCAATCTTCTGCAACCGCTGCTCGTGATCGAGGCTTGCGTAGCGGCCTCTGAAAAACAACAGCGGGTCGCGATCCTCGACCGTGAATCCCACGACCTCGCCGATGAAGATCGTATGATCGCCGCACGCCGCCGTTCGTACCACGTCGGCGGCCACGGCGCCGACGCTTGCCGCGAGAACGGGCAGGTCGCCGAGCCGATGAAAGTTCGGATGCAGACCTGCGACGGGCCTGCCCGCGAAATGCTGCGCCAGATCGACCTGATGCTCGCTCAGGAAGGACACGCCGAAACGGCGAGCTGCGGTGAGACGCGCGTACATCCTCGCGCTGTGATCGATGCAGACCATGCACAACGGTGGCACGAGCGAGCCGGCCATGAATGCATTGGCCGTCATGCCGAATATCTCGCCATCCACCTCGACTGTCACCACCGTGACACCGGTTGCGAAGCGACCCATCGCATCGCGGAATTGGCGCGAACCGATGCCTTCAGCGCGTGCCACGGCGTCCATTCTTCATAAGGACACTGACATCGTCGGGATCGATGAGGTCTGGCACCGTCCAGCCATCGAGGCCGTATTCGGACATGCACTGCTCGGCAAAGCCGCGATATTTCTCGGCCTGGCCCATCATTTCCGCCGCCATGACGACCTCGGTGCGGATGTTCTCGTGATTGCCGAAATAATTGCGCTCATAGAGCGCATGCCGGCTGCCGAATTCCGTGCCGACCGCGTCCCACATCAGCTTCATCAGCTTGACACGTTCCTCCGCGCCGTAGCCGCCCGAACCCCGCACATACTGGTCGAGGTACTTGCGCACCTCGGGAACCTTGAAGTCATTGCTGTGCGACGGCAGGTAGATCAGCGCGCTCGCCAGCACGTTCTCGATGATCTCGCGCAGTTTGGTGTAGACGATGTTCGACATCACGCGGTAGGCAAGGCCGTAATCCAGGTTCGGCGAGACAAAGCCCGGCGTCCAGGGCGTAACGGTGCGCGCCATGGCATCCGTAAGACCCCAGAACAGGTTGCGAAAGGCGAGCACCTCGCCCACCTGCGCCTGCACGCCGCGGAAGTCCTTGGCGCCCGTTGCATCGACGGCCTTGAGCAGCAAACCGGCGATGAAGTCGAGTTTCACGGCGAGCCGCGTGCAGCCATGAAACATGAAGCGCGGCAAAAAGCCGGAACGCGGGAAGAAGTTGTTGACCTTGTCGATGTCGCCGTACGCAAACACGTTTTCGTACGGCACAAACACCTTGTCGAACACGATGATCGAATCGTTCTCGTCAAGCCGGCTCGACAGCGGATAGTCGAACGGACTGCCCATGACCGCCGCCGTCATCTCATACGAAGGCCTGCAGAAGAATTTCACCCCGGGGGCGTTGTTCGGCACGATGCAGACGAAGGCGAAGTCCCTGGTCTTGATCGGCAGCAGACCGTTGTTGGCAATGAAGTTGTAGTGCGTAAGTGTTGACGTCGTCGCAACCACCTTCGCGCCGCTCACGATGAGGCCGCTATCGGTTTCCTTTTCGACGTGCATGTAGACGTCGCGCACTTCTTCGAGCTGCTTGTTGCGATCGACGGGCGGATTGACGATGGCATGGTTGACGAACGTGACTTCTTCGTTGACCTTGCTGTACCAGCGCAGCGCGTTGGCCCTGAACGGATCGTAGAAATCGGGATTCGCGCCGAGCGTGGCGAGGAACGCGGCTTTGTAGTCGGGCGCTCGGCCCATCCAGCCGTAGGTGACGCGCGCCCATTCCGCGATTGCGTCACGCGCACCAACCATGTCCTCGACGGACCGCGGCGCCTTGAAGAACTTGTGCGTATAGCCGCCGTTACCCGTGTCGGTCGGCGTGCAGAGCACGTCCTTGCGCTCATCGTGCAAGGCATCGTAGAGCCGCGCGAGCATGCGGACGGTGTTGCGGAAGGCCGGATGCGTGGTGACGTCCTTGACCCGTTCGCCGTAGATCCAGATCTCCCGGCCGTCGCGCAGACTGTCGAGATACTCGGCAGCCGTGAACGGCTTGCTGCGTTGACTGGACGATGCCGGTCCGGCCTCGCTCGTGGCATTCGACATGTGTTAGCCCCCCATCGGTCAGAGAGGGAATTTAAAGCGCGATGGGCCAGCTCGGCTTGCAGGAAAGCAACCGAATTCGAGCAGAATCCTTACTGCGGACGCATTCGATGCCAGTGGTACTTACGATAAACGGCTGGGGAAACCCCCACGAGCCGCGGAACTGGTTGGAAACCGTTGGCACTCCTAAGATTCTCACGCCTCCGTCCTTCTTCGGGATCTGCACTTGCTTCACCGGCGAGGGAAAGTAACTCCCCGAACTCATCGGTTCCATAGCTTGTAGAGATTCCCTGCCAGGTCCGCCTCGAACATCGACAGACTTATCCCATCGATGCCCGCCGCGCCCTGATTCGCTTTCACTCTCCGATAAGCTTCCAGCAGCCTCCTTTTGGATGGGTCATACGGCTTGGGATTGCTCACAGCCTCATCCTCGTTGCCAAGTTGGTCTGTGACTCCTCCCAGACAACGAGCTGAAGACCATCTCTGCTACTGTAAGTTGATCGGCGCCGCTCATGGACGATACCCTGCGGCCGGACATGAGGCTTGATCCGCGAAACAAATCCGGGCGGAGCAGGCGATTTGAAAGCCCTATTCGCCCTGCAGCGCTTCGGGTGCGATCCGCTTGATTCGGCCGCGTTCTCATCTGCTAACGTCGAAGGGGATGCTGATGAACGTCTTTGGTCAGGTACGCGATGTCTTCCGTGCAGGGGAGACGCATGGCCGCGCCCTGCGGCAGGGGAATCACATCATCGCGAAAAGCGAAGACGCCGGTTGGCACTCGCTTTACGCCGCGACATTTCGCGAAGCGCCACTCCAGATCACGGAGCCTGCTATCGGCCATCCTTCATTGATCTACCATATCGCGGCACCAACCGAGGTCAGCCGTGCAATCGAAGGGGACAGTCGCGAGCACGCGGTGATCGTACCGGGCCGTATCTGCCTTACACCCGGCGATGCGACCGCCTCCTGGCAGCACTTGGGAAATCCCGAGATCCTGCAGCTCTATCTGCGCCGCTCGATCTATGAGTCGACTGCCGAGGAGCTGTTCGGCAGCCCGGCGCGGCTTACGCCACGATTTGCGATCCTGGATCCGTTGCTGGAACAGCTCGCAATCGCCGTCCTGACGGCGCTCAAGGATGGCGGGGTCGAGGACAGGTTGTACATCGAAACGATCGCACAGCTCATCGGCGTCCATCTCGCCCGGGCACACTCCTCGCATTCGCGGATGCGGCAATCTCCGCCGGCCGACGGTTTGACGCCCCCACGGATCCGCCGCCTGCTCGAATACATCGAGCAACACCTCGGCGAGAATCTGAGTCTCCAAGCGATGGCAGCCGAGGTGAATCTGAGTCCGCTCTATCTTGCTCGCGCGTTTCGCTCCACCGTCGGTGAGCCGCCACATCAATACGTCATCCGGCGCCGGATCGAGCAGGCGCGCTGGTTACTTTCGAGCACAACGTTGCCAATCACCGAGATTGCTCTTGCCACTGGATTCTCCTCGCAGAGCCACCTGTCGAACCAGTTCCGGCGGCTCGTGGGCGTCTCTCCGGCGGTCTATCGCAAGCATTGCTGACGTCGTCCTGCCGCGAAACCGGATCGCAGTAAGGATTCTGTTCGATTTCGGTCGCTTTCCTGCAAGCCAAGCTGGGACAAACCGCCGTAGATTTCTCACATTTCCTGGAATCACGCGGGGGACGCATGCGTACAACAGCCGCCTTGGCCGTAGCTTGCTTTGGCCTGATCAGCATTGCATCAGCACAGCAACCGAGCGGAACTGATCCAGCGTCCATCGGCCAACTTGAGGAGGTCGTGGTTACCGCTGAGCGGCGCGAGCAGAGCCTGCAGGACGTACCCATCTCCGCGACAGTCCTTACTACGGCCGAGCTGTCGCGGCGCGGAGTCCAGGACGTCACCAACCTGCAGCAGGTGGCCCCCTCCATCACCATAGCGCCGTTGCACCGCTCGGTGCTGATCAACATCCGCGGTGTAGGCATGTCGCAGCTGGTCCCGACGTCGAGTCCCGGCGTGGCCTATTATCTCGATGGCCAGCTGATTCCCCACGAACAGTTCATCGGCCAGTCGTTCTTCGACATCGGTGCAATCGAAGTGCTGCGCGGGCCGCAGGGCACGCTTACCGGACAGAACGCCACCGGCGGCGCAGTCTTCGTGCGCACTCCTGAACCGAAATTCGACGCCACTTCGGGATACGTCGAACAGACCGTCGGCGATTACGACGTCTTCCGCACCATCGCGGCACTGAACATGGCCTTCAACGACAATCTCGCCTTGCGCGTCGCAGGCACTCATGACGAGCGCGACAGCTTCAGCCGGAACATCGGGCCCAGCGGTTCGCAGCCCGGCGACATGAAACTGGATGCCGTGCGCGCCAATCTGGCTTTTCGCAGCAATGACGAGCGCCTGAAGGCCAATTTGCGCGGCGAGTTCTTCGACTATCGCACCGGCAGTGTCGCGGTTAAGAACCGGGCAGATACGGTTTCAGGTGATCCCTTCGTGATCGAGGAGGATGCGAGAGCCTATCTGAACCAGAAGGGTTATCGCCTCAGCACTGAAATCCGTTACGACGCCCTGGAGAGTGCACAGATTCGCTTCCTGTCGTCATATCAGGACGGCTATACCCGTGACCAGATCGACGGCGACCGCAGCGCAACCGCCTTGCCCGTGCCGGCCAACCTGTCGACCAGCGGCGCCAACACCACCGCGTTTCCAGGCCGCGTCCCCCGCACCACCACCGACTTCCGTACTCTCATCAACGAGATCAACCTGATTTCGACCGCGAAAGGCCCGCTGCAATGGGTGGTCGGCGCCTTCTCGCTGGACGAATCCATTCCGGTTACCAGCCTCCGCGACAACCGCAGCACTACGGACTTCGTCCAGTCGAACTCGACCATCCAGATCAGGACGCAGAACACCTCGACGTCGCTGTTCGGCCAGATGAACTGGTATGTCACGCCGCGCGTCGAGGTACTGGCCGGCGGTCGCCATACTTGGGACAGGCAGATCAGTGACCGATATGTGCTGCAGAGCGTAGTGCAGCCAGCAAATCTGGTGCGCGGCATCATCGATACAGAGCAGCTCACTGGCAAGGTCGGACTGAGCTACCACATGGAGGAGGGTACGCTGCTGTATGCAACCGCGTCTAAGGGCTACAGGGCCGGGGGCGTGAATACCTTTGTGAACACGCCGAACTACGAGCCCGAACGCAATATCGTTTACGAAGCTGGCGCCAAGACCGAGCTGTTCGATCGTCGCCTGCGCATCAACGGCGACGTCTTCCATTCGGACTACAAGGATATCCAGCTACAAAGCCTGCTCCAGGGTCTGCCGCTGGTCCAGAACGCAGCCTCAGGAGAATCCTGGGGCGCCGAGTTGGAGCTGACCGGCCAGTTCGATGCGCTGGGCTTGAACGCCGGGGTCAGCTATCTGGATGCCGAATTCTCCAGGACCGTTTGCATCAACAACAGCAATAACCCGGCCGGCGACCGGGTGAATTGTCCGTCAAGTTCGGCCACTGCCGCCGATGAGTTGGTGACCAAGGGCAGCCCTCTGCCCTATTCGCCGAAGTGGACCATCAACGCCGGCATCCAGTACGCGATCGATGCAGGTTCACAGGGTGTATTCACTCCGCGGGTGCAGTGGTCACACTTGTCCGAGCAACTCGTAACGCCTTTTCCCAGCTTCCGCACCATCATCGGCGCGCGCGATGTGTTCGATGCCCGCCTGACCTGGGACTTCCTTGAGCGATATCGCATCGAGGCCTACGTCAGCAATGTCACCGACGAGACCTATGTCGCCGCCCAGGTGCAAGCCAGTCCGACCGCCGACGGCGGCTACGTCTACGGCGCGCCGCGGCAGTACGGGCTACGTGCTACCGTCCGGTTCGGAGACTGAGGGGGGAACCATTGCGAACACCGGCACGCCGCGCTGGGCGCGGCGCAAAGGCCCTCCGCTGTTGCCCAGCATGTCCGCATGACATGGGCGCAACGGCTCAAGCGCGTGTTCGCCATCGATATCGAGCACTGTCGTAGCTGCGGCGGGCGGCTCAAGGTGATCGCCAGCATCGAAGCGCCCGCGCTCATCCAACGCAACCTCGCGCCTCTCAAGCAGCATCCACCCGTGCTGCACCCCTCCTCTGTCCCGTTCGCCGCGCGCGCACCGCCGCCGCGCTCACTGTTCTGACATTCGCCCCGGCCTGGCCTTCCACTACCCTGGCCCTCCACCGCGCCACTTTCCTGAAGCCGCGCAACGGCATCGCTGCATCTTGCAACCCGAGCACGCTCGGATTGGACGACTTCCCAACCCAAAACCCCGTGCTTTGCGCTCCCAGCGGCGGCTCGCTGCATCGGCGTGCGCCGCAATTCCGTCTCGACCAGCAGCTTCGCGATGAGCGGCAATCGGCCGGCGATCGGCTCGACGACGGAATAGCCTCTTTGAAAGCACTATCCCGCGTGCGATGCTGGACGATTCAGGCGACAAGTTCTGGATCGTTCCCTTGGGCGAGCAAGGCAACACGCTATTGGTGAGCCCGTTGATTGCTCCTTACGCCGATCACTGAGCGCAGCCGAAGTGTCAGGCTGGCTCGGCAAAGTCACCTAACTACCGTAGTGATTGCTTCGGCATACTAAGTGCCGCGGATCCGTTTTCAATTTGAGAATTTCGTTAATGCATGCAACGTCTCCTTCATCCACCGCCAAGCAAGTCGGCTTTGCCGAGTTTCTGGTGTTGATTGCATCACTCATGGCATGCCAGGCACTTGCGGTGGATGCCATGTTGCCGGCATTGCCTGTCATCTCGCGCGCGCTGGGTATTTTTAATGAAAATCACGCGCAGTGGATTGTGACGGCCTACGTGGCCGGCATGGGCGTAGGCCAATTGTTTTGGGGAATCGTCTCCGATCGCTTCGGTCGTCGTCCGGTGTTGCTGACAGGTCTGGCGCTGTACGCCGCCGCAGCATTGCTCGTTGGCTTATCGTCCGGCTTTGTCGCACTGCTGGTGTGGCGGTTCGTGCACGGCGCGGCCGCTGCCAGTGTCGTTGTGTCACGCTCTGTGATTCGCGATCTCTATGAAGGTCGTCAGATGGCGCGGGTGATGTCGCTCACCTTCATCGTGTTTTTAACGGTGCCAATCATCGCGCCAAGTGTCGGTCAGTTGATTCTGCTAGTAGCTCCATGGCGTTACCTGTTTGTGGTGTTCACGGTGTTTGCGTGTGCAGTATGGCTGTGGGTTTATTTACGATTGCCGGAAAGCCTGCATCTGGAATATCGGCTCACGTTAAGCGTGGCGCACGCAGTGCAATCAATCAAGTTCGTCGTGAGCGATCCGACCTCGCGCTATTACACGCTGGCCATGACCATGACTTTCAGCGGTGTCATTTCCTATGTCGGCATGGTGCAGCAGATCTTTGCCGATGTGTTCCACCGACCTGGTTTGATGCCTACCGTGTTCGCGCTGTGCGCAGCATCCATGGGGGTAACGGCCTATCTCAATTCAAGAATCGTCGAGCGGGTAGGGATGCGCATCATGTCGCAATGCGGGTTGCTGGTTTTTCTCGCTGTCTCGGTCGTGCATGTGTCGATCACAGCGCTTGGCTATGAAGGCTTGATCACCTTTGTGATATTGCAATCGATAACTCTGGCTTGTGTTGGCGTAATGGGCGCGAACTTCGGCGCCATGGCGATGGAGCCCATGGGTTCGGTGGCTGGCATTGCGGCTTCTCTACAAGGCTGCGTGAGCACGGCTGGTGCGGCAGCCATCGGTGCGCTGATTGGCCGACAGTTCGATGGTTCCACCTTGCCCCTGGCTGCTGGCACCGCCCTGTGCGGCTTGCTAGTTCTGATATTCGTGTTGCTCGCAGAAGGGGGACGACTATTCCGACCGCATCATGCAACAGCTCAATTCAATTTAGAAAATGCGCTGCACTGACGCACTGGGGCACGCAGATGCTCGTCAATCCGGTGCTCGCCCGCACGATTGCGACACGTCGCCGGGCAAACGCAGCCCATTTCAAGGAGGCTTGAGTGACACGAACCAGCCGTAGCGATAGCGATAGCGATGGCACGCAGCTCACGCGTATCGAATTGGATGGATTGCCGCTGTCGGCCTACCTCGGCGTGCTCGGCACGACCGGGCTCACCGCGTATGGCGGATTGCTGGTCTCCTATCGCAGGCGAGTCAGCGCGCGGGCGGCGCAGGCGCTGCGAACAGACGGCTCAGCGACGAAACGTAGCTGATGGCTAGCGCCGCACCCCATAAAGTGGACGACAGATCCAGCAGCATCGCCGTCCAACCCGATTGCATCCAGACACCGCCGAGCGGATAGAACAGCAACTGCAGCAGCGTCATCACCACCGCGAGTTCGCGCGACCAGGGTTTGAATTGATAGAGGCCGATGATCGCCCCGATGATCCCGCCGAAGGTGATCAGTGTCAGCAGGCCGGACAGCATCAGCACGGTGTCGGAAGGCTTCGGTAATTCCTTGAATGCCTGAGTCAGGCTTCCCGGTATCAGCGATGGGAACTGCTGATCGATCATGCTGCCGACCAGGGCCGTGCCGACACTGGTCAGCAACAGTCCGCGAAACAGGGTAATCGAAGATGACGATGCGGACATGGCAAACTCGAAGATGACCCAGTTGTCCAGCGGCGTGCCGCCGCGAAGCATGATTAGCGGACTGACGTCCGGACGATCATTCGCGCAGCGCCCGCAGGAATGCGGCGGGATCCTCGCCCCGCTCGATCACTTCCACCAGCGCCGAGCCGACGATGACGCCATCGACGTAGGGCGCGAGCTTGCGGACCTGCTCGGCACTGCGAATGCCGAACCCCGCGCAAATCGGCAAGGACGACAGCTGTTTCGCACGCCCGAAGTAATCCAGAACGTCCTGCGGCACCGCCACGTTCTTGCCGGTCGTCCCGGTCATGGACACGGCATACACGAAACCTGTGCTCGCGTGCGCCAGCAGGCTGACCCGTTCATCGGGCGTCACGGGAGTGACGAACTGCACGAGCGCCAGCCCTTCCGCGTCAAGCGCCGTGCGCATGTCGTCGCATTCCTCATAGGGCAGGTCGGGAATGATGAAGCCGGCGATTCCCGCCTGCGCCGCGGCCTTCGGCAACTTGTCGAGACCGAAGGCAAGCAAGGGATTCAGGTAGCTCATCAACAACAACGGCGCTTTCGGCTTGGCCCCCGGCGCCGATAACGATTCGAGAATCCAGCGCAACGACACCCCCTGATCGAGCGCGACACGACTGGATCGCTGAATGGTGGTGCCGTCCGCCATCGGGTCGGTGAACGGTACGCCAATCTCGACGACATCGGCCACAGCGCCGACGGCGCTGAGTTGCGCACGGAATGTTTCCTTGTTGGGAAAACCGGCGGTGATGTAAGCGATCAGCGCGGGGCGCGAGGCGGTGTTGCGGATCGCCTCGGTGATGCGGGTATGGAGGGTCATTACGCCAGTCCCTTCAGCACGGTGCGCTGCAGAGTCGGCATATCCTTGTCACCGCGACCGGACAGGCCGATCAAAATCTTCGTGCCGCGATTGGCATGTGCGAAGCGCTTCGCACCCGCCAGCGCGTGTGAGGATTCGATGGCCGGCAGAATGCCCTCGACTGCACAGCACTCCGCGAGCGCCGCGAGCGCATCGTCGTCGTTGACCGCTTCGTACTTCACGCGCCCGATGCTCATCAACAGCGCGTGTTCAGGACCGACTCCCGGATAATCGAGGCCCGCGGAAACCGACTGAGTTTCGCGGATCTGACCGTTCTCATCCTGCAACAACAGCGAGTACGTGCCCTGCAGTACGCCTGGCGTACCGTACGCAAGCGATGCGGCGTTCTCGCCTAGCCCGGTACCGATGCCGCCGGCTTCCAGGCCCAGCAACTTCACGCCGCGATCCTTGACCAAGGGATGGAATAAGCCGATGGCATTCGAGCCGCCACCGACGCAGGCCACCGCGATGTCAGGCAGGCTTCCGGTCATTTTCAGCATCTGTTCGCGCGCTTCGCGTCCGATGACAGATTGCAATTCGCGCACGATGTAGGGGTAGGGATGCGGACCGACTGCCGAACCGAGGCAGTAGTACGTGCCGTTCGGATCCGACACCCAGTCACGCAGCGCTTCATCGACGGAGGCACGCAGCGTCTTGTCGCCGCTGGTCACCGGCACCACGGTGGCGCCGAGCAATTTCATGCGTCCCACATTCGGCGCCTGGCGTTCCATATCGATCTCGCCCATGTACACGGTGCATGGCATACCGAGTCGCGCACATGCTGCGGCAGTCGCCACGCCATGCTGACCGGCGCCGGTCTCGGCAATCACTCGCTTCGCACCCAGCTTCCGGGCAAGCAGCACTTGGCCGACGGAGTTGTTGATCTTGTGCGCGCCGGTATGCGTGAGATCTTCGCGCTTCAGCCAGACCTGTGCGCCCCAGCGCTGCGACAGCCCGCGTGCATGCGTCAAGGGTGTCGGACGGCCGACCCAGGTGTCGAGTTCGGAATGCAACTCAGCGAGAAAATCCGAATCGTGCAGATAACGATCGACACCGGCCTGCAGCCGATCGAGGGCCGGCACCAGCGTTTCCGGAACATAGCGGCCACCGAACGGGCCGAAACGTCCGCGCGCATCCGGATAGACATCGCTCATGACGTTGGCGAGCAACGTCGGCGTGTCCAGGGGAACTGGCTGGGTTCTCATTGCTTTACTCCGCATGCGGCGCGCGCCGCCTCCACAAACTTAAGAATCAGGTCGCGATCTTTCAACGCAGGCGCACGCTCGACGCCGCTGCTGACATCGACGCCATACGGTTGCACAGCCCGCACGGCTGTCGCCACGTTGTCGGGTCGCAAGCCGCCGGCCAGTACCAGCTGTGTGCGCTTGGCGAGCAAAGCAGCAGCATTCCAGTCGGCGCTGGCGCCAACGCCGCTGATTGCGCCTTCAAACAGCATTCGCGCCGGCAGCGGCGCCACGGTCACCGCAGCGCGCATGACCGGCATGACACGCAAGGTGGCGGGAATCCGCAGCCCCGGCAGATCGCCGGCATCCGTCTGCAGCACATCCGGCCGAAACTGCGACAATACGGCATCGAGTTCGGCCTGCGACGGATGCAGCATCACGGCGACGCGCTCGATGCGTGTCGGTGCCAGCTGCGCCAGCT
>JAIBJL010000426.1 GCA_020029545.1 Gammaproteobacteria bacterium | reverse complement strand
CGTGCATCTGGAACTGTGGGTGAAAGTGAAGGAGAACTGGTCCGACAACGATCTCGCGCTCAAGCAGCTGGGGTATGAGTGATGGGGAAGTGAGTGGTGAGTCGTGAGTGGCGAATGGTTCCGGGAATAGGATTCGGGAATCGCCGGAGGTTACAGACAGCTTGCACCGTGCTTGACAAGCAGCAGTTGCTGCGACAACGCTGATCCCGAATCCCCTCTGCTCTGACCACTCACGACTCACGACTCACGACTCACGACTCACTACTCACCATTCACCCTCTTTCAGCCAATGTCCTCCGAACGTCGCATCGATTTGCAACCCGCGTTCGTGTTGCATCATCGTCCGTATCGCGATACCAGCCGGATTCTCGAATTGTTCACCCGCGACTACGGGCGCGTCTGCGTGTTCGCGCGCGGCGCGCGTGGGGGGCGCAACAAGTCGGCATCGCTGCTGTCCGTGTTGCAGCCGTTCAATCGCCTGTTGATCTCGTGGAGCGGACGTGGAGAGGCGGGGCAGCTGACGGCCGCTGAGTTCGATGGTGGCGTTGCGGTGCTACCGCCCGATCGGTTGGTTAGCGGTTACTATCTCAACGAATTGTTGCTCAAGCTGTTCGCGCGTCATGACAGTCATCCCGACGTGTTCGCGCTGTATGCGAGCACGATCGAGCACCTGAAGCAGTCGGTCGATGCGATGAGGCCGCTGCGTATTTTCGAGAAGCGCTTGCTGGAGGCGTTGGGCTACGGGTTGGCCCTCGAGAACGAAGCCAATGGCGAGCCGCTCGACGCTACGGCTGCTTATCACTATCGGCTGGAACACGGTGCGCTGCGCGCTGATGGAGTCCAGGAGGGCGGTCTGATTTTCTCCGGCGCCTCGCTGTTGGCGCTCGGCCGCGAACAACTTGAGGAGCCAGCGGTGCATGCCGATGCGCGACGCCTGCTGCGTGCGGCCCTGGATCGCTGCCTGGACGGTCGCGAGCTGAAAACTCGCGAAGTCATGCTGGCATTGCGAAGAGGGAAGTGAAGCCGAAGGCGGCAGGTAAGCTGGCCGCTGGCCAGAGAAGAGGTTGAGAGAAGGTGTTGAACGGAACACCTAGCGCGGAGCCTATTCTGACCTACAGCCCACAGCCTACAGCCAGCTTGGCCTGCTCAGGCATCCGTAGCTGCACCGACGTACGAGTCGTATTAACCTTGCGTACCTCAACTGTCCCACCCCCGGGCCGGAATCTCGCATGAATTCCATTGATCTAGGCGTGAATGTCGATCATGTAGCCACACTGCGGCAGGCACGCGGTACCACATACCCTGATCCACTATATGCCGCGCTGCTGGCCGAGCAGGCGGGCGCTGACAGCATCACCATTCATCTGCGCGAGGATCGCCGGCATATTCAGGATCGCGATGTCCGCCTGTGCCGCGACGCGCTGCAGACGCGCCTCAATCTGGAGATGGCGGCGACCGCCGAGATGGTCCGGATTGCACGGGAGGTCTGCCCGCCGGATTGCTGCCTGGTGCCGGAACGCCGCGCCGAAGTCACGACGGAAGGGGGCCTGGACGTGATCGGCCAGCGCGCCTCGCTCGGCGGAATCTGCAAACAACTGGCGCAGGATGGTATCCGTGTCTCGCTGTTTGTCGATCCGGATGCCTCCCAGCTCGATGCTGCCGCCGCGGTCGGTGCGCCGGTGGTCGAGTTGCATACGGGTGCCTACGCCGCAGCGGGCAAGGCAGATCGCGGCCGCGAGTTGCATCGTATTCAGCAAGCAGCCCGTTATGCGGCGAGTATCGGATTGCGCGTGCACGCGGGGCATGGACTTAACTATCACAACGTACATCCGATCGCGGCCATTGCCGAGATCGTCGAGCTCAATATCGGCCATGCAATCGTTGCCCGCGCCGTTTTCGATGGTCTGCAGATTGCCGTGGCGGAAATGAAGCGGCTGATGCTGGCGGCGCGGCGGTAGTCCCAAGCACTAGCCCCCCAGCAGGAATAGCACTAAGTTAAAGCGGATCGGAGTCTTTCTTTACCTCTCCCAAGGGAGAGGCGAAGAAGGGCGACGCGCACTTAGACTTAGCGCCATTCGCCTCCAAGCAGTAGTTCCAAGCAACCGCTACAATCCTCAGTCCTTCGCTGCATCCCCATCACCATGCCTGTGTTCGCTTTCGATATCGAGACGATTCCTGACGTCGAACTCGGACGCCGCATTTTCGAACTCGGTGGGCCCGACGAGGGGCTGACCGATAAGGAAGTCGGCTATGTCATGCAGGCCCGGCGGCGCGAAGCTGCGGGCACGGAATTCCTGTCCCTGGAGCAACAGCGCATCGTCGCGATCTCGGTGGCACTGCGGACGCGAGATGGATTCAAAGTGTGGTCGCTGGGGGATTCAGGCGCACCCGAAGCCGAACTGATTCAGCGTTTCTACGATGGCATCGATAAATACACGCCCGACCTGGTTTCATGGAATGGCAGCAGCTTCGATCTGCCGGTACTGCACTACCGCGCCCTGCGACACGGAATCCAGGCACCGCGCTATTGGGAAGCGGGTGAAGAGGATCAGGCATTTCGCTACAACAACTATTTGAATCGCTATCACAGCCGGCACCTGGACCTGATGGATGTCCTGGCGAGTTATCAGGCGCGTGCACGCATCAGTCTGCAATCGGCAGCGATGCTGCTGGGCCTGCCGGGCAAGCTCGGCATGAGCGGCGACAAAGTGTGGAGTGCGTATCTGGCCGGCCAGATCGAGCATATCCGCAACTACTGCGAAACCGATGTGCTCAATACCTTCCTGGTCTATCTGCGTTTCGAGCTGATGCGCGGACGATTGACGCGCGATGAGTTTGCTCAGGAGCAGGTGCTGGTGCGCGATTACCTGCGGGCACAGGGCCGCCCGCACTTCGATGAATTCCTGGCCGCATGGGGCGAAGTGCCGTGCTGAGTGGCAGTGTGCGTAAGCAGCGCCAGGCGGCCATTGAGACGGCTGACATCGTCGATCTGTCGCATGAAGCCCGTGGCGTGGCGCATTGCGATGGCAAGGCCACGTTTATCGACGATGCGCTGCCCGGCGAGCGCGTGGCATGGTCGCTGCGCAAACGCGGCAGGACATTTGACGAAGGCAAGCTCGAACGCGTGTTGCAGCCTTCGCCCGATCGCGTCGAGCCGCGCTGTGCGCATTTCGGTGTCTGCGGAGGCTGCGCGCTGCAGCACTTGTCTTCTGCTCGGCAAATCGAGTTCAAGCAACGTCAATTGCTGGAGGCGCTGACCCGCATCGGTCATGTCACAGCCGCGCAAGTGTTGCCATCCCTGCAGGCCGATGTCTGGAATTACCGGCGTCGCGCGCGATTTGCGGCGCGCTGGGTACCGAAGAAGGGTCGCGTCCTGGTCGGCTTTCGCGAGCGTGCCACTCCCTACATTGCCGATATCCAGCGCTGTGAAGTCGTGAGCGAGCCCGTCGCCGGCATGATTCTGCCGTTGTGCGAGCTGTTGGGGCAACTATCCATCCGCGATCGCGTGCCGCAGATTGAAGTGGCCGTCGCGGATCACGACGTTGCGCTGGTGTTGCGGGTGCTGGCGCCGCCGACCGCTGCTGACATCGATCTGATCCGTGCGTTCGCAGCTCAGCAGCAGGTGCAGATGTACCTGCAACCCGGCGGTTACGACACGATTGCGCCACTCGATGGGCCACTCGATGGTATGGCCGGCACACTGACGTATGCGCTGCCGCAGTTCGACGTGGAACTTGAATTTCAGCCCACCGATTTCGTGCAGATCAATGGCGCGATGAACCGTCAGATGCTCGATCGGGCGCTGCAGCTGTTGCAGGTCGAGCCGCAGGATCACGTGCTGGATCTGTTTTGCGGTCTGGGGAATTTCTCGCTGCCGTTGGCGCGTCGCGCGCAACAGGTCGTTGGCGTGGAAGGTGAAGCCGGACTGGTGGCACGCGCACGTGCCAACGCACGGCGCAATGGCATCGCCAATGCCGAGTTCTTCACCGCGAATCTCATGGACGAGAAGCCGATCCGCGATCCCTGGGCTGGTCGCCCCTATGACAAGGTGCTGATCGATCCCCTGCTGGTGAACGAGCATGGATTCATACTGAGCGCCGCCGGCGTGATGGATATGTTTCCGCACACGACGCATGTGGAGTCGATTGCTGTGTTCGAGCGGGGTTGATGAGATGCGCGGTGATGGGCTACAGGCGACGGGCGACGGGCTACGGTCAGATAGGCTGTGGGCTGTTGGCTGTAGAGTGGGTTTCTTGCCTGTTGCCAAAGTAACCGCTGAAATTTGGTTGAAGCCGACCGCAGCGCAACGTCCAACCTTCTGGCCGTAGCCCGTAGCCCGTCGCCTATCCATGGCCCTCGAAATAGAACGCAAATTTCTGCTGGTCTCGGATGGCTGGCGCACGCTGGCCCGCCACCGGCAACTGATGCGGCAGGGCTACCTCAGCGGCGGTAGTCGATGTTCGATC
>JAIBJL010000118.1 GCA_020029545.1 Gammaproteobacteria bacterium | reverse complement strand
GCGCGGAGGAACAAGACGATTAAAGTACCTTCTGGGAAAAAACGAAGAAAATGTCGATTTTCATACCGTCAAGATTTGTCGAATATCGGATCGGCGTTGACATTCACCGATGACAAGCAAGGTATTGCGCTCTCGCGATTTATGAGCGCAAGATAATCATTGACACACACGCGTGCAGGGATGACGTCGTGATTCGAAGACGTTGGAAACAACTACTCTGGCTGATATTGGTTCTCCAGCAGCCTCCTGTCGTCAATTCGCAAATCGTCGCGCCGCAAGGCCTCCGTTACGAAATTCATCTCCGATCTGATGATGGCACCGTCATCGCGGAATATCGGTTAAACCATGCTGTCCAAGAATTTTCCTTCGACACCGTGGCGAGGACAATACGCTCGAAGACCATGAGATTGGTCTCCGGGGACGTGGCGTTGCGCGAGAGTACTGTTCGGCCTGTCGGCACGCGGCAATTCGATCGCTTCAGTGTTCGTATCCTCCCGGATGCGGAAGAGGTAGACCGTGTCTATCCCGTAGTGCAGAGGATCGGACGCGAGGGATTATTGATCTATATGCCACATCTGCTCGGCACGTCTGATGCGCAGGTATCGCGCGTGGTCGTCAACCGGATGTCTTCGCAGGTAGTAGTGTGGGGTGCTATGCAAGACTCGCATGCGAATGGTGGTCAGGTCAGTGTTCCGAGCGATCGTTATGTGTTTGTTGGCCCACAGCGCTACGTCGACGCACGACACTACAGCACTGTGATCAGTGCGCCAGACACGCCCGCTTGGTTAACGTCTTTGGCGTCGCGCAGTCTGGAACGCCAGGTGCAGAATTATTCCCAAGCGCTTGGTATGTCTTTGCCTGGCAAACCGTTGCTGATTTTGAGTCACGATCCAAAGCTTCCACCCCGTTGGCGCGGCGATACCACACCTGGCTTTACGGTGGCGCTCCGATTCCATGGAGATGAGTGGGTGGAACCGACCGCGAAATCACAGGCCCTGCTGACTCGCTCTATTGCGCATGAAGCTTTCCACTTCTGGAATGGCGAGATGGCCCAATCAAACGACAGTGAAAGTCAGCCGTGGTTGCACGAAGGAAGCGCGGAATATGCGGCAATAGTCACGGGCAACCCTGAAGAGGGCCCTGTCGAGGCGAACGTGCAAGCCGCGCTGAACGAATGTAGCGCAGTTTTGCAGGCACAGGCGCTCGCCGGAGGCATAGGCCGTCGCGGCCGTGCGCCATACGCCTGCGGCCTAGTTATCTCGTGGATTGCAGACATAGCGTCGACAAGCAGAGATCGGGGCATGGGATTTTTCGCGATATGGCAAGAATTACTGAAGACTAGACCGCAGTACAGCGCAAGTGACTTTTTGCAGATTGCGCGGCGGCATCAGAAGTCCGCAGATCTGGACAAGCTGTTGTCTGTCATCCTAGAACGTGAAGGAGTTTCGCGTTGGTTTGCGCTTTCGGAACAACTTCAGAAACTAGGTATTCAGGTCCAAACCTCGACAACAGATGAATCCTTGAGATCGCAGTTGCTACAGCACCTACTCAAGCAGAACTGCGAATCCAGCCAGCGATTGGGATTCTTCACAAGAAACGCGTTAGTCGAGTTGGACAACGAGCCAGTCTGCAAGGCGCTTCCCGCAAAGCATCTCGTGAAGTCCGTCGAAGGACACGATCTTTTCGATGACCCAGAGGGCGCGTTTGACGCAGTGGTTAGCAGATGTGCGAAGCACGAATATATTGTTCTGTCCGGGCCGCAGACTTCGCTACGGGCAACGTGCAACGAGAATCTGCCTCGACCGTCACCGGTATTTTCTATCGGCGCCAGGAAGGTCAAAGAGCCCGGGTGACAGCGTAAATTTCAACTGGGCGAGGGTGGTAATCATGAATGCAATCGATGCGGAGACGCACGATAAATACCTGAGAATCCATTTGACAGCTGCAATGCTATAGCTAGCAGCCTTGGTTGCGGTTTCTGTGAGCATTGGGGGTACGAAGTGGGTGCAGTGGGTTGCATACCCCGCGCATACCTCTGATCGAGGTCGGCTGTCAATGGATGCAGTCGGAGGCTCAGATGGTGCCGGTGGTCGGAGTCGAACCGACACATGGTTGCCCATGGCAGATTTTGAGTCTGCTGCGTCTACCAATTCCGCCACACCGGCAAAGGTGTCCGCGGCTTGATGGCCTGCGGCGGGGCGGCAAGTATAGGGATGGTAGCCGGGAGACGGAAGAGATTCGATGCCGGCGGGCGTCTGGCGGGCCGGCCAACGGACGGACGCGAGTAAAGATCGAGACAGCTGGCAGCTGGCCAGATATTAAGGAAATACAGGGCCATCGAGGCTCAATCTGCCGTACCGGTCTTGCTCTAGCGGCCTGTTGCCAGCTGACCGATCGCCAATTCGGCCGCTTTTCTGCGACCTTTTTCCGGTCTGCGACGTCTATACGGCCACGATGTCACAGTTCTACTGCGTTGAGGTCTCGCCTGAAGTCATTCGCGCTGCGATCGCAGGGCAGGCAGACGCCCATGCGCAGATCTACAGTGCGTACCGGCAGGTCGTGTTCACACTGATACGCCGGATGATTCCGCGCAACGCGATTGCCGAAGAAATATTTCAGGATGTTTTCGTCGAGATTATGCGCAGCGTGGGCAGCTACACCGGCAATGGCCCGTTCGGCGGCTGGGTGCGCAGCGTCGCGATCAACAAGAGCCTGATGTATCTGCGTTCGCCCTGGCATCGCCGCTTGTTCTGGATCGATGCGGTCGACGCCGACGATGCGTCGGTCGAATTGGCGGACGCGACATCGGGAGGCGAAACCCAGCTGCCCGCCCAGCAGGAGCTGGAGCGTGCACTGGCGACCTTGCCTGCGGTGACGCGTTCGGTCGTATGGTTGCACGATGTCGAGGGTTACACCCACAACGAGATCGCCCGCTTGCTGGGGCGGACCACCAGTTTTTCCAAGACGCAGCTGTCGCGCGCGCATCGGCGCCTGCGGGAGTTGCTTGAATCACCAGACGAGTCAATGTCATGCATGCCCGTATCGACGAGTTGCTGAGTGCGCGCAACGGCGAGCCGCTGGACGCCGTGGTGCGCGCGCATATCGACGCCTGCGCTGCCTGTCGCGATGCCATGCAACAACTGGCCCGGCAGGCGCAGTCACTCCGCGAACTGCCGCCGCTGGCGCCTCCGGCGATCGACTTCGCCGCCATTCATTGGCGTGCCGCAACGCAGGCGTCGCGCCACCACATTCATCGTTGGCAGGTCGCAGCCGCCGTGCTGGTGTGCGTGGTCATCGGGCTACTGGTATTCGAACGCGATCAAGGCAGCAAGTCGTCGGCGTCTGTCGCAACCGTTCACACGGCGCAACCGACGACGGCAGCGACCCGTCCTGAATCGGTTCATGACGTAGGAGAAGAGCTGGTAGCGGAACTGGTGGCGCAATCCCGCGAACTCGATGGCTTGCTGCAACAGCTGCCGCCGCCGCGACAGGTGCAGCGCGTGTCGTTCGCTGCTACGGTCGACCGCATCGAACAGCGCGTGCAATGGATCGATATGCAGTTGTCAGCCGTGGCCGATGCGAATCCACCGGGTCCGAAGCTTGAGCAACAGCTATGGCAAGAACGAGTGAACCTGATGGATTCGTTGGTCAAGGTGCGATACGCCGAATCGCTGCCGCAATCGTTTTGAACCGGCAGCGTCGTTCAAATCATGTCGGAGAGATGGCAATGAATGCGAAGAAGACGATAGCGATGGCGCTGCTGCTGTTGCCGCTGCAGGGGATTCAGGCGGCCGATGCGCCGAAGGAAGCTGACTTGCGCGCAGCGACCGAAGCGAAGCTCGAGGCAGCACAGCAACGGCTGGACGCTGCGGCCCGGGAGGTTGCGGACCTGAGCATGTCGCTGTCGGACACGATCATGCCGCGCGACATGCTGTTCATGGGCATGCGGCAGCGTTCGCAGCTGGGCATCGTGATTAGTCCGCCGGATGCCGATGAGCGTCGCGACGGTGTGGAGATTCTCAGCGTCAGTCCGGGCGGCGCCGCGGCTACCGCAGGCTTGCAGGCGGGCGATGTGATCACCGAAGTGAACGGCAAGTCGTTGCAGCGCAAGGGCGAAGAATCCTCCCGCAGCCAGTTGCTGGCAATGCTGAGCGACGTCAAGCCGGGCGAGAAGGTGACGGTGAGTTATCGACGCGGCGATAAGACGGCATCCGCCAGCGTGGTGACGCAGGCACCGGTGCGGCGCGCCTTCAATCTGCCTCCCTTGCCACCGCCACCTTTTGCAGGCGGCCCGGGCCTGCCGTACATGATGTTTCCTGGCTCGGATGGCGTATTCGGTTCGGCTGAACTTGCGCCCCTGACGCCGAAGCTCGGTCAGTATTTCGGCACCGATAAGGGCCTGCTGGTCGTACGGGGACCGGGCGACGATCGGCTCAAGCTGGAAGACGGCGACGTCATTGTCGATATCGACGGACGGGTTCCGGACAATGCCGCACATGCAGCGCGCATTCTCGGCTCTTACGAGTCGGGCGAGAAGCTGAAATTGAATGTGCTGCGCATGAAAAAGCGCGTGACTCTGGAAGTCGAAGTGCCGGCCGATTCGCCGGAACGCAAATTCCGTCGACACCTGGAGCGTGCGCGGATGTCGCCAGATGACGCCGTCTCGATGCCGGGGCTACCGGGGCCGGGGATGATGCCGCCGCTGCCCGCACCGCGCGGGATCGCGCTGCGCGCTCAGGATACGACGCTCTGAAGGCTATCGATCCGCGGCAACGTGGGACCGTCGCTAGCAAACCGGCTGCGCGACCGGTCCGTTTCCCGCGGACCGGACTTCCGCCGCGCCGCGCAAGCCTGTTAAGTTGCGCGCCCCATGCGGCGCTCAGACTTTACCTACGACCTTCCCGAAGCATTGATCGCGCAGCACCCGCCGGCCGAACGTGCCGGTGGCCGACTGTTGCACCTGGCTTCGGTCGGTCCGCGCGACCTGCAGTTCGCGCAATTTCCTTCGTTACTGCGCGGGGGCGATCTGCTGGTGTTCAACGATACGCGAGTCGTCCCGGCGCGGGTATGCGGCAACAAGCCCACCGGTGGCCACGTCGAGATCCTGCTCGAACGTGTGCTGGACGGAAATCGCTTCCTGGCTCACGTCAATGCCAGCAAGGCGCTGCGTAGCGAAGTGCCGGTGCTGCTGCCGGGCGACGTGCAGGCTCGGTTCGTGGCTCGCCACGAGGATCTGTTCGAACTGCAGCTGAGTACCGAACCGCTGGCGTACTTCGAAACACATGGGGCCATGCCGCTGCCGCCATACATCGAGCGCGCCGCCGATGACGAAGACGTTTCGCGTTACCAGACAGTTTATGCGCGCGAGGCGGGCGCCGTCGCCGCGCCGACGGCGGGGCTGCATTTCGACGATCAGATCCTGGCCCGTTGCGCAGCGGGTGGCGTGCAGCGCGCGTTCGTTACACTGCATATCGGTGCCGGCACGTTTCAGAATGTACGCGTCGAAGATCTCGACAGCCATCGAATGCACGCCGAGCGTGTTACGGTCGGCGCAGCAACCTGCGCTGCGATCGCAGCGACTCGCCAGCATGGCGGCCGCGTCATCGCAGTCGGTACCACCGTGGTCCGCAGTCTCGAATCGGCGGCCGCGAACGATTCCCTCCAACCGTTCAGCGGCGACACCCGCATGTTCATCCGGCCCGGCTATCGCTTTCGTGTCGTCGATGCGCTGCTGACGAACTTCCATCTGCCGCAATCCACCTTGCTGATGCTGGTCACGGCCTTCGGCGGCTTCGACCGCGTGATGTCCGCGTATCGCCATGCGGTTGCGCAGCGCTACCGCTTTTTCAGCTATGGTGACGCGATGTTCTTGGAAAAGCAGGTGAGTGGTGAGTAGTGAGTAGTGTAAGAGCGGGAATCGGGACTGGGGATTCGTCGGAAGCGGCCGCGACCGAGGGCACTTGGCTTGATAGATAACGCTGCCGACACCCCGCCGCGACAGAATCCCGAATCCCCGTCTGAACCATTCACCACTCACTACTCACTACTCACCACTCACTTTCTTCTCCCATGCATTTCACTCTCCTCAACACTGACCAACGCGCGCGTCGCGGACGGATGACCTTCGATCGCGGTGTGGTGGAGACGCCGGCTTTCATGCCTGTCGGCACGTATGCCACCGTGAAGGCGATGACACCGGAAGAGCTGCTGGCGATCGGCGCGCAGATCGTGCTCGGCAACACCTTCCACCTGATGCTGCGGCCGGGCATGGAAGTAATTCGTGCGCATGGCGGGCTGCATCGTTTCATGCACTGGGACAAACCGATTCTCACCGACTCGGGCGGTTTCCAGGTGTTCAGCCTGGCGACCCTGCGCAAGATCACGGAAGAGGGCGTAAGTTTTCGCTCGCCGGTCGATGGCGATGCGGTGCTGCTGACCCCCGAACGGTCGGTGCAGGTGCAGCGCGATCTGGATTCCGACATCGTCATGATCTTCGATGAATGCACGCCGTTTCCGGCGACCGAGAAAGAAGCGCGCGTGTCGATGGAATTGTCGTTGCGCTGGGCGGCCCGCAGCCGTGCGGAATTCGATCGCCTGGAGAATCCGCATGCGTTGTTCGGCATTGTGCAGGGCGGGATGTATGACGCGTTGCGCAGCGAATCCATAGCAGGCCTGTCGCATATCGGATTCGATGGCTACGCGATCGGCGGACTCGCTGTCGGCGAACCGAAGGCGGAGCGCGAACGCGTCATCGAGGTACTCGAACCGCAGTTGCCGCGCGATCGTCCGCGCTATCTCATGGGTGTGGGTACGCCGACCGATCTGGTCGAGGCGGTGAGCCGCGGCATCGACATGTTCGATTGCGTGATGCCGACGCGCAATGCACGCAACGGCCATTTGTTCACATCGAACGGTATCGTGCGGATCCGCAATGCGCGCTACGAGTCCGATCTGCAGCCGCTCGATGCGGCATGTACCTGTTACACCTGTGCACACTACACGCGTGCCTATCTGCGACACCTGGATCGCTGCAACGAGATTCTCGGGGCACGGCTATGCAGCATTCACAACCTGCACTACTACCAGACGCTGATGCAGGGCATGCGTCGCGCCATCGAAGAGCAGCGCTTTGCCCAGTTTGCCCGCGAGTTTTACCAGTGCACTGCACCGGGAAAGGGAGGAGTCGAGGCGGGTGCCATCCAGGCGGACGCGGAAGAAGACTAACTGCCGGCTTCGGTGCATGTAGTATCCCTAGAGTCGCTGGGGTCGCTGAAAAACGATTACCCGCCCGCCCATCCATACATCCAGCGTCGACGGACACGGGTCCGACGATGCGAGCTTGCGTTGAGGATATCGATGCTTTCCGATTTGCCTACTGCGCCCTGGTTTCGACGGCTGTTGGTTGCCGGCCTCATTCTGGGCGTTCTCCTGTTGACCTTCAGTGTGTTGCGGCCGTTCCTGGTGCCGCTGATCTGGGGTGCCATCCTCGCGTACGTCGCGTGGCCGCTGCATCAGCGTATCGTGCTTTGGTTCCGCGGGCGCATCGGCGTTGCCTCGCTGGCCACGACCTCGCTGGTGACCTTGATTCTGGTCGTGCCGTTCGTCTGGATGGTGCTGCTGGTAAGAGTCGAAGCGATCGCGGCTTATGCGCATGTGCAAGCGTTTCTGGCATCGCATCCGACCTTGCCGCCGGTGTTGCGCGATCTGCCGGGCGTAGGCGGGTGGGCTCAGGATTTGTTGAATCAGCTGGCGTCCGATCCGACGGCGCTGCGACAGCAGTTCCTGTTGCTCATGGAGCAATCTTCGGTGGAAATGACCCGATTGATCGGCGGCGCTGGCCGCAATGTCGCGAAGCTGTTTTTCGCCGTGCTGTCGATGTTCTTTCTGCTGCGCGACGGTCCGCGTCTGCTGCGCGAAGCGACCGCGATTCTCGAAGGCATTCTGGGACCGACCATTCGCGACTATCTGCATGCCGTCGGTTCGACGACGCAGGCGGTGGTATACGCGCTCATTCTAGGGGCCCTCGCACAGGGAGCCGTCGCAGGTATCGGGTACTGGATTTTCGGCGTGCAGGCGCCGGTGCTGCTCGCCGCGGTGACCGCATTGATTGCGCTGGTGCCCTTCGGCGCACCGATGATCTGGGGTTCGCTGTCGATCTGGCTGCTGGTCACTGGTCACCTCCTGCAGGGTGCCGGCTTGGTGCTGTGGGGTGCTTTGCTGGTCAGCTGGGTGGACAACATCATTCGGCCGCTGGTGATCTCCAATGCCACGCGCATGCCGTTTCTGCTGGTGGTCTTCGGCGTGCTCGGTGGCGTCCTGGCGTTCGGCCTGGTCGGCTTGTTCATCGGCCCCGTGCTGCTCGCAGTATCGCTGGCGCTGTGGCGCGAGTGGTTGGAACAGCATCAGTCGCCCGCCGCAGGCGGGCGGTAAGACCGTAAGCCGGATGGCCTACGATAAGCGGGGCCGGAAAAAAGCCGCACCGCGGGCTCACTATCTGGCCAGTTGATCTTCTTCTCAGCTGCTCCTCGCCACCGGCCCGAGCAAGATCTTGTCTATCCGCACCCCGTCCATGTCGACGATTTCGATCTTGAGGTCGCGCCAGGTGAGCGTGTCGCCGGCCTTGGGAATGCGGCCCAGTCGCGCCAGCACGAAGCCGGCCACGGTGTGATATTCGCGCGCGACCATGTCGCGGCGGCCCAGCCTGCGTTGCAGTTCTTCGATCGGCAGATGACCGTCGATCAACCAGGACCCGTCGGCACGCTGCAGCGCTTCGGGCCGTTCGCGACTGCCCAGTTCCGGGAGTTCGCCCGCGATGGCCTTCAGGATGTCGATGGGCGTGGTGATGCCTTCGATTTCGCCGTATTCGTCGGTGACGATGGCCAGGTGGGTGCTGGATTTCTGGAACTGATCCAGCAGCTGTAGCACCGTGATCGAATCGGGCACGTGCAGCGGCGGTTGCAGGTCGCGCTCGGGTTCGAGCCGGCCGCGATGCACGACTTCGCTCAGGTCGGCCAGCGTGATCATGCCCAGCAGGCTGTCGAGCTTGCTTCGTGCTACCAGAAAGCGCGCGTGGCCACTGGATTTGGCTTGCTGCCACAGCGATTCGAGCGGCTCATCCACGTCGAGCCAGATGACGTCCTGGCGCGGAATCATGATGGAGCCGACCTTACGCTCGGCCAGCGCCATGACCCCTTCCAGCAATCTGCGTTCCGAGGCGAGAAAGACGCCGGCGTGCGTGCCTTCGGCGACCAGGGCGCGGACATCGTCTTCCGTGACGGCTGCTTGCGGTGCCGACGATACGGGCAGAATTTTCAGTACGGTGTTCACCGTAATCCGCAGCATCCAGACCAGTGGCAACATGCTCGTGGCGAACACCCGCATGATCGGCGCGACGAATATCGCGAGACTTTCGGCATGCGTCAGCGCAACCCGCTTGGGGACCAGCTCGCCGATGATCAGCGACAGAAAGGTCACGATCAGCACCACCAGGGCGAAGGCGATTTCTTCTGCGTATTGTCTGGGGATGCCCAGCGGTACCAGGGAGACGGCCAGCGGGTCGGCGAATGCCGTGCCGCTGTAAGCGCCGGCCAGCAGGCCGATCAGGGTGATGCCGATTTGAATGGCGGACAGGAACTCGGTGGGGTCCGCGAGCAGGGCCAGTGCCGACCGGGCGCCGGACTTTCCCTGATCCGCCGCGGCCTGCAGCCTGGTGCGCTTGGCCGATACCAGAGCCATCTCCGACATCGAGAAGAATCCATTGAGCAAGATCAGCAACAAAATGACCAGTACTTGGCCCGATAACATGCAGTGCACCTGAAGGCGACCGCGCCTAAGAATGGCGGGGCGACAGTGTACATCGGGGAAGGGAGTGCAACCGGCAGCTGGACCGAGGAAGACCTCGGCAGGCCACCGGCCAGACTAAGGAGGAGGACTCTCCTTCGGCCAGTCGGTCGATGCCAGCTGACCGATCGCCTGTCGCATCTCTGACGGACGTGACCGCGGCCCGCTTGCCAGCCCGTCTTCGAGCCAGCTCTCGCTGGCTTGCTGTGTATAATGCGCCGCCCATTTGCCCGGGGACTCCCGCGGGCAACGCCGCCCACGATTAAATTACGCTAGATATAAGAGGATCCACGCTGATGGATTGGTTGATTTCATCTGCTGCGGCCCAGGCCGCAGGCGGCGCCGGCAGCCAGCCCGGCATGCTCACCGGGTTGCTGTTCCCGGTCGCCATGATCGTGGTGTTCTATTTCCTGCTGATTCGGCCGCAGTCCAAGCGTACCAAGGAGCATCGCAACATGCTGGCGGCACTGGAAGTCGGTGCCGAAGTCGCGACCAGCGGTGGCATCCTCGGCAAGGTCACCGAACTCAGCGAACAGTTCGTCAGCGTCGAGATCGCGCCTGGCGTGGTCGTGAAGACGCAGCGACACACGATTTCGCAGGTGCTGCCGAAAGGCACGATCAAGAACGCCTGATCGCCTGCAGGACGCTTCATGTATCAGTTTGCCAAGTGGAAGTACTGGCTGGTCATCATCGTGATGCTGGCCGGGATCGTGTACGCGCTGCCGAACGTGTTCGGCGAAGCGCCGGCGCTGCAGCTGTCCCGCAATGATCGCAAGCCGATCGACGCAGCCGGTGCCGAACGTATCCAGCAGATTCTGAAGACTGCGAACGTGCCGGTCGACGCTTCGTATCTGGAGAAGGATCGCATGGTGCTGCGCTTCGCCGCCAATGGCGAACAGCAACGTACCGATGCCCGTGCGGCGATCATGAAAGCTGCACCGGGCGACTATCTGATCGCGCTGTCGAAGGTCTCGCGCATGCCGGACTGGATTCGTCGTACCGGCCTCAAGCCCATGAGCCTCGGTCTCGACCTGCGCGGCGGAGTGCATTTTGTTTACGAAGTGGATATCAACGCCGCGGTCGCGCAGTCGCTGGAACGATTGGAAGGCGATACGCGCGCGCAGTTGCGCGAAAAACGTATTCCCTACGGCTCGGTGTCGCTCAACAACGGCGTCCTGCGCGTCGTGCTGCGCAAGGCCACCGATCTGTCGGCGGCCCTGGCGCTGCTGCGCACGCCCGACGGTGGTTTCAGCATCACGTCGCGGACGGAAGGCGAGACCGCGACGATCGAGATGCGTCTGACGCCGGAAGAAATCAAGCGACGCCAGGACATCGCGGTGCAGAAGAACATTACGACGCTGCGCAATCGCATCGATGAACTGGGTGTCACCGAGCCGATCGTCAGCAAGCAGGCCCAGAACCGCATCGAAGTGCAGTTGCCGGGCGTCGACGATCCCAATGAGGCGATCCGCGTGCTCGGTGCGACCGCGACGCTGGAATTCCGGCTGGTCGATACCACGGCCGACGCCTATGAAGCCGAGCGCACCAAGCGCGTGCCGATCGGCGCCAAGCTATACAAGCATCGCGAAGGCGCACCGATCCTGTTGAAGCGCGATGTCGTGGTGTCCGGCGAGCAGTTGACCGACGCCACGCCAGGCTTCACCGAGGGGCTGCCGTCGGTGAACGTGCGGCTCGACAGCCGCGGCGGCGCGAAAATGCTCAAGACCACGCGCGAGAACGTCGGCAAGCAGATGGCAGTCGTGTACATCGAACAGAAGCGCCTCGCCGAAGGCGAAACCTGCAAGGGCATTCGCAGCGGCAACGATTGCACCGAAGAGGAAGTCATCAGTGCGCCGACGATTCAGGGCGTCTTTGGTTCGAGCTTCCAGATCACGGGCGTGATGGCGAACGAAGCGAATGAACTGGCGTTGTTGTTGCGTGCCGGTTCGCTGGCGGCGCCGCAGGCCATCGTGGAGCA
>JAIBJL010000425.1 GCA_020029545.1 Gammaproteobacteria bacterium | reverse complement strand
CTCGCCGCTTTTCGGCAACCATTCACGATAGAGCCATTCGGCCGGATGAATATTGTGGCGCGAGCCGAGATGGCGAACGCGCGCGCAGCGGCCGGCCGGCATGGTCTTGGTGATGACGCCCTGCGGGTTCGGTGCAACAGGTTCGGCAACCGACAGACAGATGTCGAGCCGGTAGTCTTCGGGCGTCGTCGTGGCCGGATCGGTGTAGTGCACTCCGTAGGTATTACCCGCGCCGGGACGCAGGCCGTTGGCCTGGCGCCACTCGATAAACCTCTTTGTCGTGTTGTACGTCAGATGCTCTGGTCCGCGGTGCTCCAGTGAGGCAACGAGGGTTTCGGGAAAGTCGACGATATCCACCTGCATGTTCGTGTGCTCCCGTCGGATGTTGGGGATAGTCTTGAACTGCCAAGGTTTCCATTCCGGCTGCTTGCGGAAGGCGCTGGGGCTCTGTCCGGTTTCCTTTTTGAACGCGCGCGAAAAGGACTCCGCATTTGCGAAGCCCGCGTCGTAGGCGATGTCGGTGATGCTGGCGCGCGGATTGAACACGAGCTGCATCGATGCTCGACGCAGCCGGAACAATTGCACGAGCCGGCCGACCCCGATGCCGGTGTACGCGGCAAACTGCCGGTGAAAATGGAATGGCGAAAAACCGGCCACGGCACTCAGCTTATCAACGGACAGATCTTCGTCGAGATGCGCTTCGATATGACTGAGTACCTGCGTGATGCATCGGGCGTAGCGAGCACGGTCTTTGTTCGTCATGATCTTTCCCTGGCACCCGCAGTCTGACGAAGATGGCCGAAGCTGGCATGACAATTCTTGCGCAGTGGACCATTCAACTCAGTTCAGTGCAGCCGAGGATGCGCACGCAGCGTCGAAAGGATCGACGCGGTGAGGACGTGTACTCCCAGAAGCACCGTCGGAAGCAGAGCCAATGCGATGAACAGATTCGATGTCCCGGCTGACGTGGCACCTGCCTGTCCGAGTGTGCGCCAAGCCCACAGGGAGAACGGGATGACGATAATCGGCGCAGTCAGCACGCCCGGTGTGTAACTGCGCGCCAGCACGCTCATTGCTAAATGGCCAATGCCGTGGAGGCCGAAGCCGATCAGTACTGCTTGATAGAACCAAGAAGTACCGTCGCTGCGCACCCCGTCGATTGCGGCGGCTAGCATAAAAATTCCCATGATCGTAATCGCAACGGTCACATGGCTGCGGGACATGTCCAGTCGGGACCAGAGCCAACCGGGCGCCGATGGGTAGAGGCGAGAGAGCCGTGTCACATTGCGCCCGCCCCAGCCCGGCATCGTGAGAAGTTCCTCGATGTCATGGAGCAGCCACGCAAGAAACAGCCCCCACGTTGCCCATCCGGTCATGATTATCGCCATCCTCAATGTGCCGCGGCCAATTGGCGCCGCGAGGTAACCATAGCGTGTGAACGGTCGCCAAGCTGTGGTTGCTCGACGTCGAAACTGGAACAGCGTGGACGTCGGCGGCCTTCCGTGGAATCGAATCGGCGAAGCGCTAACCGCTGACCGCTGTTCCTAACGACGTAGAACGCCGATGGCATCGACTTCAATTCAACGAACCTTTTAACTCTCGTCCAGCGGGAATGTTGGCGTCTGGAAGACCGTCATGCAAACAATTCTGTGCCTTAAGAACCGGTGTGCGTTTGCGGTGGGAACTGCAGTTCGGGGTGTTGCGGCCGTGTCATCCGCTCATCCTATTGACATTCAATCGTATATCTGAGAGTTTCCTCATTATGAGGAGAGGCTCATTTAAGAAATAAGGTCGACTCGAACACAATGGAGGGCGAACTGCAAGGGGGGAACGTAATGTACAGCCCGCAGCGGCCCATGACCGGCAACGACTATCTCAATGCCATCAAGAGCGATGGTCGAGAGGTCTGGATCAACGGCGAGCGCGTCAAGGACATCAGCGCGCATCCGGCGTTTCGCAATTCCGCTCGCATGGTCGCGCGGCTCTACGACGCGCTGCATGACCCGGCGAGGCGCGACCTGCTGACGATTCCAATGGATGACGGCTCCGGAATACGCACCCATCGTTATTTCCAGGCGCCGCGGTCGATCGAGGAGCAGGTGGCTGCACGCGATGCCGTGGCGGAGTGGGCGCGCATTACCTACGGTTGGATGGGGCGCTCACCGGATTTTAAAGCAGCCTGGCTGGCGCTGTTGGAGGGAAACAGCGCGCTTTGCGGTGAATATGCGCCCAATGCCAAGCGTTGGTATGACATCGGACGTCGTGGCATACCGTTCGTCGGCCATGCCTACGTCAATCCGCCCATCGATCGCCATCTCGGCCCTGAAGCGACCGGCGTTTGCATTCATGTCGACAAGGAAACGGATGCCGGTCTGGTCGTGAGCGGCGCCAAAGTGGTCGCTACCCAGTCCGCGTTGAGCAACTTCATTTGTGTCGGCCATTTCAACGTGGTCGTCAAAGACAAGCGATTTTCGCCCGTCTTCATGGTGCCGGTGAACACGCCGGGACTGAAGCTCATCTGCCGAAATTCGTATGAATACGGCGCCACCGCGACCTCGACGCCTTTCGACGCACCGCTCTCCAGTCGTTTGGACGAGAACGATTCCATTTTGATCTTCGACCAAGCGCTGATCCCGTGGGAAAACGTGATCATGTACGGCGTCGATATGGCGAATCAGTTCGTCACTCAGCCCGGCTTTCTCGGCCGCACGCTGCTGCACGGCTGCACGCGCCTCGCGGTCAAGCTCGATTTCATCGCCGGCCTGCTGTTGCGTGCCGTCGAGATGACCGGGATGAAAGAGTTTCGCGGCGTGCAGGCTGCGGTCGGCGAAGTCATCGGACTACGCCACACCATGTGGGCTCTTTCCGATGCGATGGTGCATGCAGCCGAACCCTGGTTCGACGGTCATGTATTGCCGAACACGCATGCGGGTCTCGCGTACCGCATGTTCGCGCCGGATGCCTACAGTCGCGTCAGAAACATCGTCAACAAAACGGTTGCGAGCGCCTTGATCTATCTGCCTTCCGCGGCAGCGGATTTCTCGAATCCGCAGTTGCGCGGCTATTTGGACACGTACGTGCGTGGTGCCAATGGCATCAGCGCTGAAGAACGCGTCAAGTTGATGAAGCTATTGTGGGACGCCGTCGGATCGGAATTCGGCGCCCGGCACGAACTGTATGAGATCAACTACGCCGGCAGCAGCGAGCAAACGCAAATTGATCCATTGCTGCTTGGCGAGATATCGGGCCTCACGAGTCAGATGAAGGACGTCGTGAATAAATGTATGGCCGAATACGATCTCGACGGCTGGACGGTGCCGGATCTGATTAACCCGGAGCGCCTCGCGGCACGCGCCGATTGAGTTCGACCGGTCGGGGGAGAGCACCAAGATGCCGGTAACGCCAAATGAATTTCGCTCAGGGATGCGAGGGCTGGCAGCGTCCGTCAACGTCATCACCACCGCCGTCGAAGGAGAACGAGGCGGTCTCACGGCCACGGCCGTCATGTCGTTGACCGTCGAACCGCCGCAGCTGGGCATAACGGTCAATAAGGCCAACGGCTCGATCAAGCTGATCGAGCGCGCTGAAATATTTGCGGTCAATGTGCTGGCGCACGATCAGCTCGATATCGGTCATATGTTCGCGGGAGCGATCGGCGCGCGCGGCGAGGCACGGTTTAAAGTCGGAACGTGGACCACCATGGTCACGGGCGCACCCGTCCTGGAGCAAGCAAGAGTCAACTTCGACTGCCGGGTCATCGCGCGCTTCGAGCTCAGTACGCACATTCTCTTTGTGGGCATGATCGAGGCGGTGCACGTGAATTCGATGGCCGACCCGTTGTTATATTTCGATGGGTGCTACGGAGAATTCGCGCGGCACCAGCACCGAGAGTTTGAGATGCATAGGCATGCGCTGCGTGTCCAAGAGCTGAGTAGCGTTGCCTTCTCCGACGGTCCGTGGTGACCGGCCGCAGTCCAACGAAGGCGTATGCAACCAGATGAGGTGGATGGGAGAAAGCAGAATCGGTTAAATGCGACTAACCAACAGGGGAAAGGTCTATGTTCAATATCACCGTGCGAGTACTTACGTGCGCCGGACTGTTACTGAGTGCGGCGCTGAGTCCCGTAAATGCACAAACGACCGATGCATCGATAGCGAGCGGCACCGGACTTGAAGAGGTGGTGGTTACCGCGCAGCGGCGTGCCGAACGTCTGCAGGACGTTCCGGTCACCGTATCGGCACTCACTGCAAGCATGGCGGAAGCGGCGGG
>JAIBJL010000117.1 GCA_020029545.1 Gammaproteobacteria bacterium | reverse complement strand
AGGCAAAGCCCGGCTTGCCGGCGTACGGTCCCGTCTGACCATAACCGGACACGCGCGCATAGATCAGATCGGGATACGCGGCCTGCAGCTCCTGAGGTCCGAGTCCCCATTGCTCCATCGTACCGGGCTTGAAGTTCTCGACAATCACGTCCGACTTTGCGGCGAGCTGTCGCACCAGATTGCGACCGCGGGCCGTCTGCAGGTCGATGGTGACGGACTTTTTATTACGTGCGAGGCTGTGCCACCACAGCGAGGTGCCGTCGCGCATCACGCGCCAGTTGCGCAGCGGATCGCCCTTCAGCGGTTCGACCTTGATGACTTCAGCGCCGAAATATCCGAGCAGGCAGGCGGCAAACGGTCCGGCGAGCAACTGTCCCAGTTCCAGAACGCGGATGCCGTCGAGCGGGCGATGGGTCTTGGCGTCGGTACTCATGGCGGTCGTCCGTTGAGCATGGCAGGAAGGCGTGAAGATCGAAACAATGCCGATCAGCGCGAGCCGAGCACCGTCGCACTGTCGATCGAAGAGATGCGCGCAATCCAGTGGTCGGCACGTTGCGCCTCGCCAGTGCGCAGCCAGGCGAACACCACGCTGTGCCATAGAATGCGCTGCACATACGCACGTGTCTCGTTATAGGGAATGTTTTCGATCCAGATATCCGAGTCGATCGATTCCTGCGGCAGCCAGCGGCGCACGGCAGCGGGCCCGGCGTTGTATCCGGCGAGCGCCACCGTGGTCTGGCCGCCAAAACGATCGACCAGCGTGCGCAACTGTGCGGCACCCAGCGGGATATTTATCGCGGGCTCCAGCAACTGCGTCGCGCTCGGATTAGGACGTTTCCAGGATAGCGCCGTGCGTCGTGCGGTTTCCGGCATCAGCTGCAACAAGCCGCGGGCACCGGCGGAGGAAACGGCATCGGCGCGGTACAGGCTTTCCTGTCGCAGCACGCTGTAGATCAGGTCCTGCGGCAATTTCGTGAAGGCGGCGGCGGAATGGACTTCGCGATCGTACGGTTGCGGATACAGCAAGACATAGTCGTTGAATACGCGCTGCTGCGACGCTGTCGCCACCGCCTGGTCATACCAGCCCCAGCGATGCGCCAGATGGATAGCCTGCGCGCGCGCGGACTCCGAGAGCGTTTCGTAGCCCGCCGCCCATTCGACCAGGGCCTGCGGTCGTAGTGCGCTCCAGTAAAGTTCGCGGGCGCGCACCAGTGCCGGCAATTGTTCGATCTCGGCGAGTTGTGGCTTGTCCACGGTCAAGGGCTGCGGGTGCGGGCTAGCGGGGCGATCCAGGCGCGCGGCTGCCATGACCGAATAGTAGTTGTCATCGACGAGGACGGACTCATACAACCGGCGCGCCAGCTGCGGGTCCTGCAAATTCTCTGCGGCACGCGCCGACCAGTAACGCCAACGTGCAGTTTCGCGTTGCTTGTCCGGCATGGCTGCGATGGCGCGCGAAGCCAGTGACCAATCGCGCGCCCACAACGCCGCGCGCGCCTGCCACTCGTAGGATATCTCGTCGAACTCGGAGGGCTGCACGCGCTTGAAGAAATCGATTGCTTCGGGTCGACGATCCCATGCCAGCGCCAATGCCAGTGCCAGCGCATACGGGCTGGCTTGCGCTTCGGTCAAGCCGCGCGCGGTGACCAGTCGGTCGTAACGGGCTACGGCGCCATCGCGATCGACGCGGGTGAGACGCTTCCACCCGGCGAGCAGCACCTGCGGTTCGATGGGACGCTGCGGATCGGCCAGCACGGTATCGATCGTCCGCGGGTTGTCGATCAGCGTCGCCCACTGCAGTAGCGGTGCGGCGCGCTCCTTCGGCAGGTACGCCGCGATCTGGCGTGCGAAGCTGGTATTGCCCTTGTCGAGCGCGAGTCGCACGCGCTGTTCGGTCAATGCATCGGTGAGTCCGCCCTGGGCGCGCAGCCAGGCAAAGGCAGGCTCGCAAGCCGGCAAACTGGCGGGAGTCAGCCATTGCTTCGCGATGTCCTCAGCGAGTCGCTCGGTGCTCTGCAACTCCAGCCGCGCGACCAGCGAGTGGCAGCGCAGCGTATCGTCGGCCTGCGGCTCGCGGTACTGCTGGAGAAAGGACGCCCATTGTCGGCGTTCGGCAAGGCTCAGCAGCAATGCCCGGCGCAGATCGCGGCTGACCGGATCGCGGTTGAACTGCGTGAGGAATGCGTCGGCGATGCGATCGACGGCAGTATCCGGCGCCGCTTCGGTCAGGAGGTCGCGGCGAATGCGTGCCGCCTGCAGATACGGATACAGCGGATAATCGCGCAATGCTTTGCTGTCGTGGGCCTCGCCAGCACCGCTCGTGACCTGGCTGTCGACCAGTGCGTAGGCCTGTACGAACTCCTTGCGCGCCTTGGCAAATTCATCGCGCGGATCGCCAGCCGCCATCAGTGTCAGCGGCGCGCAGCACGCCGTTGCAAGCAGCAGTGAACGCGCAAGGGTGCCTAGTGTCACAAGTTTCATAGCTGAAGGTTAGCGGTATGCGGGTGCCTTGGCCATCGTGGCCGAAGTCCCCGGCTGAACGCGGAATGAATGGCAGGAGGCAGGAGTCCTGTTGCGCGGTGGCATCATGGAACTCGCGCGGCCTTCGATGAGCCTAAACTATGCTGAGCGGACGCGCGGCTGACTGCGATGGCGCAGATGTGCTCAATCACGAGGTGAGATATGACGATCCGAAAGTATGCAGTGGCGGCGGTGACGGCCCTGCTGGTCGCAGGTTGTGCGACCACTGATACGCCGAAAGCGCGCATCGACTACGACCGCAAGGCTGACTTCAGCGTCTATCGCACGTTTGGGTTCCCGAAGGAAACGGGTACCGACCGTGGCGGCTATTCGACGCTCATGACCAGCTATTTCAAGGATTCGGTGACGACGGCCATGGAAGCCCGCGGTTACAAATATGCGGCTGAACATCCCGACCTGCTCGTGAATTTCTACATGAATACCCAGGACCGCACCGAAACCCGTGCCGATGCGGATATCGGCTTCGGATACGGCTATGGTTACTACGGCTATCGTCGCGGCCTTTACAGTCCCTGGCCGCTGTACGATCACGATCGCGTCGAGACCTATAAAGTGGGCACGATCAATGTCGACATCGTCGATGCCGAGAAGAAGCAGCTTGTCTGGGAAGGCGTGTCGGAAGGCCGGGTTTCCGAGGAAGCGATGTCCAATCCGAAGGTCACGGTGAACGCGGTGGTGACCGAACTGATGCGTCAGTATCCGGGCCGCCCCAATATGTGACCGGCAGGTGAACGGCGAATGCAGTTGACTCAGCTGACTTCGACACTGATGACGTCATCGCCCAACAAGGAGTCCATATCGTCGGCGCTCAGCTCGATCTCCATCGACGTATCTTTCGTCGCAACTTTGGCAGGCTTGGCGGCGGATTTGCCAGCCGGTTCGGCAATCGGATCGAATGCCGCAATATCGTCGACCTCGAAGCAGTCGGTCGCGTCCAGCGACTTGGCTGCCGCAGTGTCGATACTGGTCTTGGAAGATGAGCCCATCAGTGCAACGCCTCGCATAGGTTAGCGGGAGCGATGCTGCCAGAGACCTCATTGGCTATTTGTTATCCAGTTCACACGCTGTGGTTTCGACTGAGCATAATTGCCGCAGCTGCTAACTGATGCGGACCGGTATTTACCGTAATGGAATTCTGTCAAGCGTGAAGCGGCGCGCGCAGCGGAACTACTGTGACGTGGGTCCGTTATGGAGCCCGACAACTGCAACCTGCTGATCTACAGCGTGGGGCAACTATTGCTTCAGCGACTGTGTGAAAGTCGGCGTTCCGCTCAGCGTCCTCAGGTGGCTCGCGTATAGCTTCCTGCTGCTGCATTGACCTGCTAACGACGACATCGTCGGTCTCGCTACACTGACGGGATGTCCACCAGGCAACGCGCAGGCACAGGCAGCCGCTTTCTCGGTCCGGCAGTGAGTCGTGATGAGGCGCGTCGTATCGCGCTGGCCGCACAGCAGTTTGGCTCGGGCAAGCGCAGCACATTGCGTACGCCACGCGGTGTGGCGGATCTGGTGCGTCAACTTGGTGTCGTGCAGATCGACTCGGTCAATGTCCTGGTGCGTTCGCACTATCTGCCGCTGTTCTCGCGGCGTGGCCACTACGATCGGCAATTGCTCGAGCGTGCGGCCTACGGCGAGCATACGCGCTCGCTGTTCGAGTACTGGGGGCACGAGGCGTCCTTCCTGCCGATCGAGTACTGGCCGCTGTTTCAATGGCGCATGGAGCAAGCCCGACGCGGCGAAGGTACCTGGGGCCGATTGCGTCGCTATGCCACCGAACACAGGGATCTCGTCGCTGCCGTGCGTAGCGAGCTGCACGAACGCGGCGCGCTGGGCGCGGGTGAACTGACCGGCGCTGAACGGGCCGGGGTTGAACGGGAGAGGGGTGGCTGGTGGGGCTGGAGCCAGAGCAAGGAGATTCTGGAATGGCTGTTCTGGACCGGTGAAGTCACGACTGCGAGTCGTCGCCATTTCGAACGCCTGTACGACCTGACGGAGCGGGTGATTCCAGCGCAGATTCTCTCGACGCCGACACCGGCAAAGGAGGCGGCCCAACGCCAGCTCATGACGATTGCCGCAAGCGCACTCGGCGTCGCCACAGCGCGCGACCTGCGCGACTACTTCCGGTTGTCCGTCGCAGATTCGACCGCCCGGTTGAGCGAACTGGTGGAAACCCAGGTACTGGAGCCCGTGGCGGTTCAGGGTTGGGCGCAGCAAGGCTATCTCTACACCAAGGCCCACCGGCCCCGACATGCGCCGGCGACCGCACTGCTGTCGCCATTCGACTCGCTGATCTGGGAACGCGAGCGCACGCAGCGCCTATTCGACTTCCACTACCGGCTGGAGATCTACACGCCGTCGCACCGACGCATTCACGGCTATTACGTGCTGCCCTTGTTGCTGGGTGAGCGCATCGTGGCGCGCGTCGATCTGAAGTCCGACCGGGCCAACGGCCGCTTGCTCGTGAAAGATGGCAGCGCGGAGGCAGGGGTCGATCCCGTGGCGATTGTCGAGCCGCTGGCGCAGCAGTTGCGCAGTCTGGCGAACTGGTTGGGACTGGCAAAATTCGCGGTGACTTCTCGTCGCGGACCGCTCATGAAGCTGCTGAAGCAGCAGCGCGCGGCGGAATAGTGTCGATCACTTCAGTCTCGCTGCTAGCGAGACTTTTCACCCTTTGCCCACCAACCGAAACCGCACGCCAGAACAAATAGGAAAAAGTAGAAAGCCAGCCCCATCGCATTTCCCTCAACCATTCGTTGTAGAAATTGTCGCTCTTGTTGACTGAACGTCAGCAAAACGCCAGGGCAGATGGGCAGGTTCCGCACCAAAGAAAAAGGCCGGCAAAGCCGGCCTTTCCCTCAACTGCAAACTCAGCCGCGATCAGTCGTCCATCAGGAAGCTGCGCAGCTGTTCGCTGCGGCTCGGATGACGCAGCTTGCGCAGCGCCTTCGCTTCGATCTGACGAATGCGTTCGCGCGTCACATCGAACTGCTTGCCGACTTCTTCCAGCGTGTGGTCGGTGTTCATATCGATGCCGAAGCGCATGCGCAGCACCTTCGCTTCGCGCGGCGTGAGGCCGGCCAGCACCGAGTGCGTGGTCTCGCGCAGCGACTCCATGGTCGCCGAGTCGATCGGAGAATCCACCGAAGTGTCTTCGATGAAATCGCCCAGGTGCGAATCCTCGTCGTCGCCGATCGGCGTTTCCATCGAGATCGGTTCTTTGGCGATCTTGAGCACGCGACGGACCTTGTCTTCCGGCATTTCCATGCGCACTGCGAGTTCTTCCGGCGTCGGCTCGCGACCCATCTCCTGCAGCATCTGCCGCGAAATGCGGTTCAGCTTGTTGATGGTTTCGATCATGTGCACCGGGATGCGAATGGTGCGCGCCTGGTCGGCGATCGAACGAGTGATGGCCTGACGAATCCACCACGTGGCATACGTGGAGAACTTATAGCCGCGGCGATACTCGAACTTGTCCACCGCCTTCATCAGGCCGATGTTGCCTTCCTGAATCAGGTCCAGGAATTGCAGACCGCGGTTGGTGTACTTCTTTGCAATCGAGATCACCAGACGCAGGTTGGCCTCGACCATCTCCTTCTTGGCGCGACGTGCCTTGGCTTCGCCGACCGCGACTTCGCGATTGATGTCCTTCACCTCGCCGATCGTCAGGTGCACGCGACCTTCGAGTGCCTGCATTTTCAGCTGGGTCTTCTCGACTTCTTCACGCAGGCGGGCGAGGGCCGCGGAATGCTTGCGCTTCGCACGGATGTGCTTGTCGATCCAGGTGATGTTGGTTTCGTTCTTCGGGAACGTGCTGACGAAATCCTTGCGAGGCATGCCGGCATCGCGCACGCACAGCATCATCACCTGTTTTTCCAGGCTGCGGATTTCCGCAACGTGTTCGCGCATCTGCGTGATCAGCGCATCGAACATCTTCGGCGACAGCTTGAGTTCCATGAACTCGGCGGCCAGCTTCTTGCGATGCTTCAAGGACTTCGGATCTTTCGCGGTCTTGTCGTCCGCCATCGCTTTCAGGTTCTGCTGATGCAGCTTCTGAAGGGAAGCAAAGCGACGTGCGGCTTCCTCCGGGTCCGGTCCGGTTTCGAGCGTCTCTTCCTCGTCGGTGGCGCCTTCGGGCGCCTCTTCATCTTCCGATTCTTCCTTCGGCGCTGCGGCGGCCGCCAGCTTGGGATTGATCGGCGCCGCAATTTCGTCCGGTGCATTCGGATCGATAAAGCCGACGATGATGTCGACCAGCCGGCCCTGACCTTGCTTCACGTTTTCATACTGGTTCAGCATGAACTCGTAGGTCATCGGATAGCTGGACAGAGCCGTGCGCACGGCGTCGAGGCCTTCCTCGATGCGCTTCGCAATGCGAATTTCGCCTTCGCGGGTGAGCAGCTCGACCGTGCCCATCTCGCGCATGTACATGCGTACCGGGTCGGTCGTGCGGCCGAACTCGGCATCGACAGTGGCGAGGGCGGCGGCCGCTTCTTCAGCGGCTTCTTCATCGGCAACGACGGGTTCCGCCAGCAGCAATGCTTCGGATTCCGGTGCCTTTTCGTACACCGGAATGCCCATGTCGTTAATCATGTTGACGATATCTTCGATCTGTTCCGGATCGACGATTTCGCTGGGGAGGTGATCGTTGACTTCTACATACGTCAGAAAGCCCTGCTCTTTACCACGGGCAATCAACAGCTTCAGCTGCGACTGACGTTCATCGGCGAGCTGCGTCGGTTCCTTCTTTACTGCCAGAGTCTTGCTCAAGTGCGGGCCCTCGGGTGCGGTGCGATGCGGCGGGCTAAAAAGACCGCGCAGTCTACTTTGATTGCGATTCACTCGCTAGGTTCGTGACAACAATTACGAACCGGATCGATCTGTTGTCAAAATGCCTTGCAATTCAATACGTTCAGATTCTGTTAAACCGTCCTGGCCCTTCTTTCGCAGCAGCTCCTCAAGCCGGCTCTCGCTGCGCTCAGCAAGCAGCTGTTGCAGGGCCCCGGCCAGTTCGCCGGCCGCACCGTCCAGATTGGCCGGGTACTCTGCGCCGGCGAGTCGGGACAGATGTTCAAAATCGGGGCGGCCACGCCATCGTTCAAGCAGGGCCGCCGTGTTACTGCAGGGGTTTTCCTGCAAATCGTTCAGCAATTCGATCAGCAGCGGAATACCGGGTCGCTCGATTGCCTCCAATCCTTCCGAGCCGCGGGTGCCGGTCGCCAGTTGCGGGTAATGCACCAGAATCCGTATTGCCTGACGCACCACGCTGCCGCGCCCTCCCGGTGCCACCGGAGCGAGCGGACGCATCCGTCGCGGCAGCTCCGCCGGAATGGCTGCCTTGCGCGGCTCGCGCGCCGACATCGCTGCCGCGAGCCGCGCGCTGTCGATACGGATGAGCTTCGCGACTTCCTCCGCCAGCAATTCGCGGTAAACGCCGGCTGGAATCCGTTCGAGCAGCGGCCGCGCCAGTTCAGCCAGCCGGGCGCGTCCATCCACAGTATTCGTATCGACCTGCTCCTGCAGATGCTTGAGGAAGTATTCCGATAGGGAAAGTGCGCTGCGCGTCCGATTTTCGAAGGCTTCGGGCCCTTCCTCCCCCACCAGCGAATCCGGGTCGTGGCCATCCGGTAGAAACATGAACCGGATCTGTCGACCGTCACGCACCTGGCTCAGCGAATTCTCCAGGGCGCGCCAAGCGGCGGCGCGACCGGCTCGATCGCCATCAAAACAGAAAATCAGTTCGTTACAAATGCGAAAGACACGGGACAAATGCTCCGGCGTCGTGGCGGTTCCCAGCGTCGCAACCGCGTAATTCACCCCGGCCTGATGTAAGCGCACGACATCCATATAGCCTTCAACGACCAACAGGCGTGAAAGGGTTCGTGACGCCTGTCGCGCTTCGTACAAGCCGTAAAGTTCCCGCCCCTTGTGGAATAGCTCGGTTTCCGGGGAATTCAGGTATTTCGGCTCACCTTTGTCCAGCACGCGACCCCCAAAGCCGATGGTGCGACCACGGGCGTCGCGGATCGGAAACATCACCCGGTCGCGAAAGCGATCGTAAAACCCGGGATGTCCCGGCCCCGGCGCCCGTTTCTCGCGCTCGATCGTGAGGCCGGTCTGCAGCAGCTTCATCCGTTCGCCTTCGGTGGTGCCCAACTCCGTGAGTGCGAAATCCCAGGCATCCGGTGCATAGCCCAAACTAAATTTCTGCGCGGTTTCATGGGTGAGTCCGCGCGACGCAAAGTAGTCCTTCGGGCGCGTTGCTGCCGCCAATTCGCGTCGATACAGAGCCGCCGCCTTGTCGAGAATGGCAAACAGTCCCTCGGTTGGCGAAGCAATTGGCTTGGCGCCCGCCGTCTCCTCGCGGGGGACATCGAGCCCGACACGCGCGGCCAGGTCCTCCACCGCTTCGACGAAGTTCAGATGGTCGTGCTCCATCAGGAAACCCAGCGCCGTGCCATGCGCCCCGCAACCGAAGCAGTGATAGAACTGCTTGTCGGGCACCACAGTGAACGACGGCGTTTTCTCGCCGTGAAACGGACAACAGGCCTTGTACTCCTTCCCTTGCTTCTTCAACGGCACGCGGCTACCGATCAGCTCGACAATGTCCGCGCGTGCGATCAACTCATCGATGAAATGTTGGGGAATGCGTCCGGACACGGAAGGGGAGGAAGAGAGTAGTGAGTGGTGATTAGTGAATGGCAAGAGCGGAGGTGCATCGCCTCCGTTGACTTTATCACCGCCGGCAGCGACGGCAGAGCCCCAGAAAGCTATCGCTGTTCGGGCGCCAGATCGAACCTAGCCAGCAGGGCAGGGGCGTTAGCTAGATCACTCCGATCTGGCCATTCACCACTCACTACTCACCACTCACCCTCCGCCCAGCTTCGCCTTGAGCTTCGCACTGACCACCGACATGTCGGCTCGACCCTGCGCCGACTGTTTCAGAATCGCCATTGCCTTGCCCATTTCCTTGATGGACGTGGCGCCCGCCTGCGCAATGGCATCGGCAACGAGCTTGTCGACTTCGGCCTCGGACAGCTGCGCCGGCATGTAGGCCTGCAACTGCTCGATTTCCTGCTGTTCCTTCGCCGCCAGGTCTTCGCGACCGCCGCTCTGGAACTGCGCAATCGACTCCTTGCGGGTTTTGATCATTTTCTCGATCGCCGCCAGCACCTGGTTGTCATCGAGCGTGATGCGCTCGTCGACTTCACGTTGCTTGATCGCCGCCTGGATCATGCGAATGGTGCCAAGGCGACCGCTGTCCTTGGCGCGCATCGCCGTCTTCATGTCTTCGGTGATACGTTCTTTGAGCGACATGGCGGTAGCTTCTGGCGAAAAGGTCTGGCGAACGGAAGATGGGTGGCCCCATCGATTGCCGGCGGGCGAATACTGGCCGGCGAGGAAGACAGTGCCGACCCGGCAACCGGGTCGGCGAAACTCAATCAGAAGGGACGAGAAGCGCCGGCTGGACGCGGGCCGCGGCTGGTCGCGCTGCCGAAATCACGCGAGGCGCGCTTCATATGGCGCTTCACGGCAGCTGCTTTCTTGCGCTTACGTTCCTGGGTGGGCTTTTCGTAGAATTCGCGGCGGCGCAGTTCCGTCAGTACTCCGGCTTTTTCGCAGGCGCGCTTGAAGCGCCGCAGGGCGGCATCGAAATACTCGTTTTCTCGGACACGGACGCTCGGCATCGCTACCTCGGTACTGCTGATTCTGTGCTAAATCGTAGGTGAATCTGACCAGACGACGCCTTGATCGGGTCGATCTGATGCATTCGTCTGGCTCATCCATCGGGCGCTGATCAGTCGCCGGACCCGCCGCAAACGGGGGATGGGGAGGCTGAAGGGCCAGGAAGTGTAATGAGCCAGCCGTCGAAAATCAAAAGGTAGTCGGCAGAACTGCGAAAGATTGATCCAACCGGCGCAACAGGAGCCGTCCGCTGAGACCGCAACGAACACGGAGTAAGCAAGGACAACAACTGACTTTTCGGGAACCCGACGTCACCAGGCCGCCCTTTACGGTAGTCTCGCGCCGGGTTCCGGACTTTCCGACCCCTATCTCTTAATCTTCACCCGTGTCCCCGGTGACCCTGCTGCATAGGGATGTGCTAATGCCGCGGGCGCATGGATGCGCAGGAAGCGGCCCCGTGGAAATCTCTTTTCCTTGATCCGTCCCACATGCCATGAAAGTCTTGGGAATCGAAACCTCCTGCGATGAAACCGCCGCGGCGATCTACGACGGGGATGCCGGTCTGCTCGGCCATCAGCTGCACAGCCAGGTCGCCATGCACGCCGAATACGGGGGTGTCGTGCCCGAACTGGCCTCGCGCGACCATGTCAAGAAGCTGTTGCCGCTGATCGAGGCAGTCATTGCCGAATCCGGCTGCGAACCGGAAGACATCGATGGCGTGGCCTACACCGCAGGGCCCGGCCTGGTCGGGGCTCTGCTGGTCGGCGCCGCGGTGTCGCGTAGCCTGGCGTTCGCCTGGAATCGCCCAGCCATCGGGGTACACCATCTCGAAGGTCATTTGCTTGCGCCCATGCTCGAACCCGAGCCGCCGCAGTTTCCGTTTCTCGCATTGCTCGTGTCCGGCGGTCATACGCTGCTCGCCGAAGTGCGCGCCCTGGGCGACTACCAGATCATCGGTGCGTCGGTGGACGATGCCGCCGGCGAAGCCTTCGACAAGACGGCCAAGCTGCTGGGCCTGCCGTATCCCGGTGGTCCGGCGCTCGCCAAACTCGCGGAGCAGGGCACCCCCGGCCGCTTCAAATTTCCGCGCCCGATGCTGGATCGGCCTGGGCTCGATTTCAGTTTCAGCGGTCTCAAGACGGCGGTCGTCGTCGCGACGCGCGGACTGCAGCTCGATGAGGCAACGCGCGCCGATGTGGCCGCTGATTTTCAGCAGGCCGTGGTGGCGACACTGGTGGCGAAGTGCGATCGCGCGCTGGTTCAGACCGGCTTGCGCACGCTCGTCGTTGCAGGCGGTGTGGGTGCGAACCTGCATCTGCGCAGCGAATTGACTGCGCTGGGCAAACGTTGTGGTGCGCAAATCCGCTATCCGCGTACGGCTTTCTGTACGGATAATGCGGCCATGATTGCTTACGCCGGTTATCGACGGCTCGCGCTGGGCGAGCACGACGATCTGCGCATCCGCGCCGCGGCGCGCTGGTCGCTGGAAGAGTTACAGGCCGTAGGCCGTAGGCTGTAGGCTGTGGGTCCGAAGCCGGAGCGACGCGTCTCGAATTTCTGTTCTGACCGACAGCCTACAGCCCATAGCCCACAGCCTTGCGACAGCACCACATGGACAAGATCTTCTTAA
>JAIBJL010000116.1 GCA_020029545.1 Gammaproteobacteria bacterium | reverse complement strand
GAATTCCAAACCCAACGTTGCTAGTACCGGTTCGGCAACGGGCTTGATCTGCTTGACGATGTAATGTTCGCGATCGATGGGATGATGCACATCGCCGATCGGTTCGGGGCCGGCGCTGGTCATCACATAGCTGATGAGTCGCCCCAGGGGCTGCGTCGACTTGCGTGCCGCCACCACATGCGGCGGCGTGCTGGCGGTGTACTCCTCTGCGCCTTTGCGTAGATTCTTGCGATACACCAGTTCCGCATCGAGGTCGCCGTTGCGCACGCGTTTGACCATATCGGTCAAGTAGGCATCCACCGCCTGACCGGCAAACAATCGCGCATACAATTCGCGCTGCACTTGCTTGGCCAGCGCCGTCCAGTCGCGGCGCACCACTTCCATGCCCGTGAACTCGACTTCCTCGCCGCCGTGGCGCATTCCCGCATAGCGTTTACTGGCGCCACGCGTGCTGTGCCGGGCGCGCGGCAGGAACAATTTGACGAACAGCTTCTCGAACTTGAGTTCCAGGCGGCTGGTTACGCGCCACTGCGATTCGATATGGCTCGCGATCTCGCGATTCAATTGCACTGCAAGCTGCCTGCCCTTGGCAAACGCCGTCTGCGCATCGTTCATGTCGGACAGCACGAACAGACTGTCCGTATCGCCATACAACACCACGAACCCGGCGGCTTCGAACCAGCGCTTCGACCAGAGCAGCATTTCCTTGCCGGTGCCGGTAATCGAATTCGCCAGCGCGGGATTGTAGAAGCGGCAGGCCGGCGTGCCGAGTACGCCATAGAACGAGTTCATCAGAATCTTGATGGCGTTCGAAGCCACCTCGTCACTGGCGGCTTTCGCGGCTTCGCGCCGTGGAAACAGATCGTCGAGCATGCGCGGCAGGATGGCAGGCTCGCGGGTGAACGCACCGCCAGGTGTTTCGATCAGGTCCTCGCCAGGACGTGCTTGCGCCACGTAAGACAGCGGATCGATATTGAATGTACGAATAATGCTGGGATACAGGCTCTTGAAGTCGAATACCCAGACATGACTGTGCAGGCCCGCGATCGGCTCCAGCACATGCCCACCTTGCTGTGCCGCATACACGCGTGCGTCGCCGGAACGTACTGTCGGAGCGACGATGCCGCGCCGCTCCAGTTCGGTCAGATACAGAAAGTCGAATGACGCAATGCTGGCCGACACGCGATCCGGCGTCATGCCGGCCAGCCGGCTGCGTGCAAATGCGAGGCGCACGACGTCCAGCTTGCTGACGATGTCGTACGCGAGCCGTGCGTCGGTGCGGGCGTACAGCGCGAATGCCGGCAGATCGTGACGATAGTTGTGCGTGATCTCGCTCATCCGGTCGCGTACATCGCCGGCGACAGCCTTACCTTCGCCGAGCACTTCACGCGCCACGGCATCGAGCGAATAGTCGTCCATGCGCACGAAAGCGCCCCGCAGCAGATCAATGCCATCGAGCGCCAGCCGGCCGGGAATCGTGGCTTGCCCGCTGCCGAAATAACCTTCCGCTTTGCGAAGCCGGAGTGCGCCGGCCTCGCGCCCCAGCATCAGAGGATGACGGATTCGTTGCGCGACACGCTGCAGCACCGACAGGTCGAAGTCGACGATGTTCCAGCCGGTCAGCACATCCGGATCGAACGCACGCAGCCGGTCGCAGAAGGCGTCCAGCGCCGCAAATTCATTCACGCAGCGTGTCGCACGTTCCGGCATCGGACGATCGCTGCCGTCGACGATCAGCACTTCATCGATCATTACCGAGTCGGTCGAGTCCTGCGCGTACATCGAGATGGCGAGCAACCGATCCGCCTTGCCATCGGTCTCGATATCGAAGGACAGCACGCGGGGTTCGACATTCACTTCGGCCGGTCGCACGACCGGGTTGTCGAAGACCCAGGTGATGCCCTCGCCAGGTTCCGCACTACCCTCGATCTCGCAACCACCCCGGATGCCGCGGTCGATCAGGTAGCGCGACGCGAACCGTACGTCGGCTTCGAATGTGTCGATACCGGCCGCATGCAGGCGATCGCGCACAGCGGGCACGTCGGGCGGCACCTCCAGCTGGACACGTGCCACCGGTTCGCCGGCAATAGTACGCTTGTCGGTCGGTTGCGGAGCGGCGAGACGCAATTCGCTAGCGCGCGCCGCATCCGCCATTCGCACATAAAAGTACGGACGCTGCCGATCATCGCGGATCAGGAACGTACCACCCTGCGCCAGGCGGCCATAAACATGGACCACCGGCAGCCGTTCGCCATTACGCTGCGAAACGACTCGATAACTTGCCTGAAGAATGAAGCCCTGACAGGTAACCACCGACATAGTTTGCGGGAGCGGTGCTAAGGGAACCTCTGATTTACCCCACGCGACCTTGCGACGAACTCAGGGCGGTCCGCAGTGTACGACGCAATAGTGAATAGCTGCGACCTCAAGAATCGCGGCGGACTGCCGACTTAGAGACAGACGCAAGTCTCGACGGGAGTCCATTGCAAAATGGGACTCAGTTAACAAACCGCAAGCGCATCGTTCAGCTCCGCACCCCGCGAGACATGACCGGGCTTGCCTGACCTGCTCGTTCGACCATTGTAGATGTTCCGGAGCTTAAGTCCGATGATTGCCAATATGAGTGTGAAAACCCGCCTGTTCCTGACCTTCGCCATTCTTGGGGCGGCACTGCTGGCGGTTGGGCTGTTGGGATTGCGCGCTCTGAAGCAGTCGAACGGCAACCTCGACGCGGTGTACAACCAGAATCTGATGGCGATCACATACATCACCAGTACGATCTCGGCATCGCAGAACGATGTGCTGGGGCTGGACGAAGCCCTGCTGATCGGGGATGCCGACACGCTGGCCGGGTACAAGCAGGATTCTGCCGACAGCGAAGCGCTCACCAATGCGCTGTGGGAGAAGTTCATGGCACTGCCCATGACGAGCGAGGAAAAAGTGCGGGCGCAGGAGTTCGCCAGCAAGCGAGCGAAGTACCGTGAATCGCGTGATGCAATTACAGCCGAACTCGGCGCCGGCAAGGTCGATGAGGCGCGCAGGATGCGTATCGGTTCACTGGAGGGCGCCGTCGACGATTTGAGGTCGGCCGCACAAAGCCTGCTTGACCGCGAGTACGACAGTGCGGAAGCAGCCAATATGCAAGCCGGCGAGAGCTATGCGCGTTCCCTCATCGTTTCGTGGTCTGCGATCGGTGCAGGTATCGTTGCCGCGGCCGTATGCGGCTGGTTGCTGGTCACTTCCATGATGCGATCGCTGAACACCGCGGTCAGTATTTCGGAGCGCATTGCGACCGGCGAACTGGGCCAGGACATCCAGATTTCGAGCCAGGATGAATTCGGCCGGTTGCTGACGGCACTCAGGAACATGGACATGAAGCTGTCCGAAATCGTCGGCACGGTACGCGTGAGTTCCGATGAAGTGGCGTCCGCCGCGCGCGAGATTTCGCACGGCAACGACGACCTGAGCCAGCGCACACAGGAGCAGGCTTCGGCCCTGGAAGAAACCGCATCGAGCATGGAAGAGATGACGGCAACCGTGAAACAGAATGCCGACAACGCCCGGCAGGCTAGCCAACTGGCCGTCAGTGCACGCGACCAGGCGGATCGCGGCGGCAACGTCGTCGGCCGCGCCGTGACCGCGATGAGCGAGATCAGCGATTCCAGCCGTCGCATCGCCGACATTATCGACGTCATCGACGAGATCGCGTTCCAGACCAATCTGCTGGCGCTCAACGCCGCCGTGGAAGCGGCGCGAGCTGGCGAACAGGGTCGAGGCTTTGCCGTCGTCGCCAGCGAAGTGCGCAATCTCGCGCAGCGCAGCGCAACCGCTGCCAAGGAAATCAAGGATCTGATCGGCGACTCCGTGCAGAAGGTCAAGGTGGGTACCGAACTGGTTGACGAGTCCGGCCAGGCGCTCACCGAGATCGTGGCAAGCGTCAAGAAAGTCGCGGATATCGTTGCGGAGATTTCGGCAGCCAGCGAAGAGCAGGCCACAGGGATCGACCAGGTCAACAATGCCGTGACCGAAATGGACAGCGTCACCCAGCAGAATGCGGCGCTGGTCGAGGAAGCCTCGGCTGCCAGCAAGTCCATGGAACATCAGGCGCAGAACCTGATTCAGAAGATCAGCTTCTTCCGCGTCGGCCAGCGGCAGGTCGAAGCATCGCCGACGGAAGCGATGCAGCAGGCGACCCCGTCCGCGCCAGTGCGTTCGTTGGCATCGGCCAACCGACCGGCTGCGGCAAAAGCGCGCGTCGCGCAGCGAGCACCTGTAGCGTCGCACAGCGGATTCGCGAAGGCCGCCGGCGATGACAGTTCCTGGCAGGAATTTTAAGGAACCTAAGCGCGATCACATCGCCGTTCGGATCGTCCACAGCTCCGGAAAGAAGTACAGTTCCAGCGCCTTTGCCAGGTAAGACACGCCGCCGGTACCGCCGGTGCCGCGCTTGTACCCGATGATGCGCTCGACCGTCTTCATGTGGCTGAAGCGCCAGAGTTGAAACTTCTGATCGAGGTCGACGAGCTTCTCGGCGAGCTCATACAGATCCCAGTGATCGTCGACACTGTGATACACGGCGAGCCACGCGGCAGCAACCTGCTTGCTGGGTCGATAAGGCTGCGACCAGTCGCGATCCAGATAATCGTCGGGAATCTCGAAACCGCGACGACTGAGCAGACGCAGGCATTCGTCGTAAAGACTCGGGCTATGCAACGCGCGCTGCAGCGTTGCGTAGGCATCGGCCTCGCGCTTGTGCACCTCGATCATTTGCGCGGTCTTGTTGCCGATGATGAACTCCAGCAGACGATACTGCACCGACTGAAATCCGGACGCCCGGCCCAGGTGATTGCGGAACGCCGAGTAGTCCGCCGGCGTAAGCGTCGCAAGCACGTCCCAGGACTGCACCAGTTGTGCCTGGATGCGCGCCACGCGCGTCAGCATCTTGAACGATGGGCCAAGATCGTCGCGCCGGATGTGATCGAGCGCCGCGGTCAGTTCGTGCAGGCAAAGTTTCATCCACAATTCGGATGCCTGATGAATGATGATGAACAGCATTTCGTCATGTTCATACGAAGCGGGCTGTTGGGCGCTGAGAATTTTTTCCAGGTTCAGGTATTGGCCGTAGCTTTGCGATTCGCCGAGGTCCCAATGCACCTGCTCATCGGACAAATCCCGCGGCCGATACGGCATGGCGGGTCCGGCAGGTTTGTCGTCATCGTGCATACAGGTCTTCCAATGGTCGATTGCTGCGACGACGATAACGCGTTCGGTGCGGCGAGCGAAGGGTTTCTGCTGCTGCCAGAACTGATCCAAGGCCGGCTCGAACTGGCGGACGCCGGTGTGAGATAGGAAGCGAACGAATTCAGCTACTTAAAGTAGCCGGCAACCCTTCAGGCGAACATCCAGCCGGGGACGACCTGCCAACCGCGCAACAGCGTTCGATCCAGTCGGCGGAAGTCGGGCTCGAAGGATTCCACCAGCGCCCAGAAACGCCGCGAATGATTCATATGGCGCGTGTGGCAGAGTTCATGAACGAGCAGGTAGTGCAGTACATCCGGCGGTTGGAATAACAGGCACAGGTTCAGACTGATCGTGCCGGAGGCCGAACAGCTCCCCCAGCGAGTGCGTTGCTGACGAATCTGCATGCGGTTGAACTGAAGCCCCGAAGCGTTCGCGACACGCACCAGAGCTTGCCCCAATTCTTGTTGTGCCAGGCTTTGCAACCACAGGCGCAACGCCGCTGCGACCTTGCCATCATCGTCGATCTGACCCGATACGGCCAGCCAGCCCTCGCCCGCGATTTGCGCTCTCACGCGTGCCGCCGGTGTGTGGCGATACTCCACGGCAAACTTGCGTCCGATCGCGCGCAGGTCGATCACACCGGGACGTGCTTCGTTCTGACGCCCTACCGACAGATCCGCCACGCGCTGATCGATCCAGTCGCGATGAGCGCCGACAAAGCGCTGCACGGCGCCGGGCGACGCGCCGGGCGGCACCACCACTTCGACACGACCGCCGGGATAGACACGCACCGATAAGCGACGCGCGCGACGACTGACACGCACGTTCCACGGCGCACCTACATCGCGCGCTTCGAACAGTTGTAACTGCGCCGTCATGTCGTTGCGATCGGGTCCCCGTTGTACCAGCGGCCGTGCGAACCTGCAGCAAGTCCTTTGCTAGGGCAGGCGCCTTGGCACGGGCGGCTCACAGTGTAGTTCACGCAGCGGCGACTGCCTATCGCCAGCCACCAGGAAGTATACGCATGCGACGCGTCACGGATGCAGCACGAGGCAATCATTGCGGCCGTGTGTCCACCTTGTCCAGCAGATCGTGCGCACGGCGATAGTCCGGTGCAATCACCAGTGCTTTCTCTATGGCATCGCGCGCGGCGTGCGACTCGCCGCGCTGCAGATAATTCTCGCCGAGCAGCAGCAGCGCTTCTGCGTGGCCCCAATCGGGCACGCCGGGTCGCGATGGCGGCGCCGCTTCGAATGCTGCAACAACCTTTCGCAAGCGATCGACGGCGGCGGTCGACGCTGCCGTCGACGCAGGGCGCAGACAGATTGCTTCGAACAGCAACGCGCGCGGATTCTGCGGCGCCAGTTCAAGTGCCATACGCAGTGACTTGTTGCGCGCACAAGCGGGCGGGACCTTACCCTTGCCGCTGCTGTTGCCACTGCCGTTGTCGCTGCCTCGCTGGCCGTTCAAAACCATCGCGCAAGCGGTGTCGAGCACATAGGCTTCGCTCATGCGCGAATCCATGCTCAATGCCGCTGCGACATGCACCTGACATGCCTGCGCAGCCTTGATCGATTCGTTGCGCCGCCCACGTGGTTCACCTTTCCCCACCCCACCTAAATACAATTGCGCCAACTTCCAACGCGCATAGGCGGCGCCGTACAGACGGATTGTTGCCAGCGACGTGGGCACCTCCAGTTGCTCGATGGTGTTGGCGATGGCCTCCAGAGCGCGTTCGTCGGCGGTGTAAAAAGCGTACTGCGCGCGCGCCTGCGCGTCGTCGAGTTCGGCCAGTGGGTCGGCAGCGGCAACACCCGCGGTGATGCCGGCGAGTGCCATAGCCACCCGCGCAAATTCACGGATGCGCCGGCCTAGTATCAAAGTGAGTGATGAGTGGTGAGTGGTGAATGGTAAGAACGCTACTTTCAGACCTCGGGGTCGTACGCAGCGTGATGGAAAACTATAATGGCATGGGCGCAGGAAGCGCTGGAACGGTCCTGTGCCCGGGCGGCTACGATGAGCTTGAAGTTTCATACTTCGGGGTCGGCGACACACGGATGGACAACTGGCGAGGCAATGATTCCCTATGCTGCCGGCAACGATAACACAGCACCGAAGTTGCTGACCGCCATGAGAGAATAGACAGCTTCCGGCACGCGCTGTACCTCTGCGCGAATCGTTTCGATCGGCATCCCGCACGTACCGGCATCCACTTTTCCGAACGCCCCGACTGGCCATGTCCTCATTGTTCGATATCGGTATCAATCTGACACACGAAAGTTACGACAACGATCGTGCCGTCGTCATCGAGCGAGCCCTGCAGGCAGGCGTCACGCGCATGCTGGTCACCGGCAGTTCGCTCGACAGTACGGCTGCATCGATTGCGCTGGCACGCGAGTATCCCGAGATTCTGCGTTGCACGGCGGGCGTTCACCCGCATCATGCCAGCGAACTGGATACCCCGCAGATGGAACAATTGGCGGCACTGAGCCTGCAACCTCAAGTCCTTGCCGTCGGCGAATGCGGTCTCGACTACTTCCGGGATCTGTCCCCGCGCGCCGCGCAGCTGACTGCATTTCGCGCTCAGCTGCAACTCGCACAGCGGGTCGGTAAGCCGGTATTTCTGCATCAGCGCGATGCCCATGGCGATTTCGTTGCGGTGTTGCGCGAGTTTCCGGGGCTGCGCGGCGTCGCCCACTGTTTCACCGCGGGCCTCGATGAAGCGCGCACCTATCTCGACATGGGACTGCATATCGGCATCACCGGCTGGATCTGCGACGAGCGGCGTGGACTGCATCTGCGCGATGTCGTGCGGATGATTCCTGCGGACCGTTTGCTGATCGAAACCGACGGTCCGTATCTGTTGCCGCGGAGCCTGCGACCGAAGCCTGCAGGTCGTCGCAACGAACCCGGCTACCTGCCGCACATTCTGGACGTCATCGCCAGCGCGCGCGGCGAATCCGCGGCGCAACTGGCTGACACGACGACCGCGAACGCATTGAACCTGTTTGCGTGGCATTGATTGCACTCACTGCATCCCGACTGCTCTTCCGCGTCGACATCGAGGCGTCAAATGAATACGAGTCAACTGCGTCAGTACATCGACCAAATCTGGGACGATTCCATCGTGCCCACCCTGTGCGACTACATCCGTATCCCGAACAAATCGGTCAATTTCGATCCGCAATGGCGCGAGCACGGTTACATGGAAACCGCGACCGAACTCATGCGTCAATGGTGCGAGGCGCAGCCACTGCCGGGAATGACAGTCGAGGTGGTGCGTCTGCCTGGGCGCTCGCCACTGTTGTTCATCGAAGTGCCGGGCACGGACACCGCTCGCAATACGAAAGATGGCGTGCTGATGTACGGGCACATGGACAAACAGCCGGAATTTACCGGCTGGAACGAAGGGCTCGCTCCGTGGACGCCGGTGATTCGCGATGGTCGTCTGTATGGGCGCGGCGGCGCCGACGATGGCTATGCGGTATTCGCTTCACTGCTGGCGCTGCAGGCACTCGCACGGCAAGGAGTTCCCTACGCGCGCTGCGTGATCGTCATCGAAAGTGGCGAGGAAAGCGGCAGCCCCGATCTACCTGCCTACATCGATGCGCTTGCGCCGCGGATCGGCGAGCCGTCGCTGGTCGTGTGCCTGGATGCCGAATGCGGCAACTATCAACAATTCTGGTGCACGACGTCACTACGCGGCAATCTCATCGGTACGTTGCGCGTCGACGTTTTGGGCGAAGGAGTGCACTCCGGCATGGCCAGCGGAATTGCGCCATCAAGCTTTCGCATCATTCGCCAGCTACTGGAGCGAATCGAAGATTCGCGAACCGGCAAGCTGCTCATCGACGCACTGTACGCGCCTGTCCCCGAGGATCGCCTGCAGCAGGCACAGGCTGCCGCCCGGACGTTGGGAGCAGCGGTACACGGCAAGATTCCCTTACTACCCGGCATGCAACCGATGTCGAACGATCCGACTGAACTGCTGCTCAACAGCACCTGGCGACCGACGCTCTCGGTCACCGGCGTGGACGGCATTCCCTCCTTGCGCAACGCCGGCAATGTCCTGCGTCCCATGACGGCGCTGATGCTGTCATTCCGCCTGCCGCCGCAGGTCGATCCGGAACTTGCTGCACGCGAGGTCAAGCAGACATTGGAGCAATCGCCGCCATACGGCGCGCGCGTCACGTTCGACATCGAATCGAGCATGGGCGGTTGGAACGCCCCCACGACGGCACCCTGGCTCGCCGCCGCCGTGCAATCGGCCTCGCGGCAATATTTCGGTGCGGACGCAATGTACATGGGTACCGGAGGCAGCATCCCGTTCATGGGCATGCTGAGCGAAAAATTTCCCGCCACGCAGTTTCTTGTAACCGGCGTCCTCGGGCCGCAGTCGAATGCGCATGGTCCCAACGAGTTTCTCGATATTGCGACGGGCAAGAAAGTGACAGCTTGCGTGGCGCATGTGATCGCGCAGCATGCGCGACGACCTTGAGCGGACCGGCAACGCAAGGCTACCCCGCAAGCGGGTCAGACCAGTTCAGGAAGGTTCTTTGTTTTCAATCTGGCCAGTGGCCAGCTTGCCCGGCTCTCAGCTCGCCAGCGGATTCGGCTCGGCGTGTTTCTTGACGTTGTTCCAGACGTCGCCGAATGCGGCGGCAATGTTGCCGCGCGCCTGATCAACGACGGGATAGTCTGAAGTCAGGCTATCGATGCGCACCACATGGCGGGGCTTGCCCTTGGGGAAGTCGCTGCGGACGGTGAACAGCACGCGCCCTTCCACCGGCACATCGCCGGTCAGCAAGCGTACTGCGGCCATGCGGTCGTACAACGCATGCTGCGGATTGGCGAACGTGAAGCGCCGCTTCTTGCCGATCACGGTCCACTCGATCATCTGATCGCCGCCGAAGATTGCGCCAGGCAGGTCCAGCAGATCGAGCACCAGCAAGCCGCGCTGCGTGAGCAACAGGTAGTGCACGTGGATCTGCCCGCCATTGCCGTTGGGCAGCAGCACGTTTTGCAGCATCTCATAGGCGATGCTGGCAATCGTCTCTTCGACCTCGCGGCGCGCACGGTATTCCCGGTACTGCAGATAGCCCCAGCCGATCGCGGCCAGCACCAGCAGCGCGGCCGCGACGGGCCAGGCCCAGGGCGGAATGTGCGCAGGAGTGGTCATGTTCAAGATTGCTGCAACCCGGCCCGTAACGCGGCAAGCGTCGTATCGATTTCGGTTTCCTGCCGCGGCAGGTTGAGAAGCTTCGCCAATTCCGGCGGGATCGGTATGGCGTGCCCGATCTGCGGTTCGACGATGTCGTGGAACTTGGCCGGATGCGCGGTCGACACGATCACCCAGTGTCCGCGGGCACCGCGCGACACCAGGCGGCGATATACCTTCGCAGCGGTCGCGGTGTGTGGACACCAGATCTGCCCCAGCTCGTGCGCGTCGCGCCGGATCGTGTTGCGGATCTCGATATCGTCGACACTCGATGCGCCCAGTTGCGTCTGCAGTTCGGCGAAATCGGGATGCAACGCGCGCAGGCGTTCCATGTTGCTCGGGTTGCCGACGTCCATCGCCGATGCCAGCGTCGCAATGCTGGGCCGTGGCCGCCACTCGCCATTGTCCAGGAAATCGGCAATCGTCTGATTGGCATTCGTCGCCAGCACGATCTCGCCGATCGGCAAGCCGATATGCCGTGCCCAGATCGCGGCCAGCGAATTACCCAGGTTGCCGGCCGGAATAATGAAATTCGGCCGTTTGCCGGATTCGCGCCACAGCTCCAGGCTGGCTTTCGCGTAGTACACCATCTGGGGCAACAGCCGGCCGACATTGATGCTGTTGGCCGACGTCAGTTCGTGCGTCTGCGCCAGCGCCGCGTCGGCGAATGCCTCTTTCACCATGCGCTGACAGTCATCGAAAGTGCCGCGGACGCTGAAGGTGCGTACGTTGTCGCCCCAGCAGGCCAGTTGCTGCGCCTGGCGCTGCGATACCAAGCCCTTCGGATACAGCACAGCGACATCGATGCCCGGCTTGCGGTGAAATGCGGCCGCCACCGCGCCGCCGGTGTCGCCCGAAGTCGCGACCAGAATCGTGAGGCGCTTGTTCGAGCGACGCGGAATGCGTTGCATGCAGGCTGCCAGAAAGCGCGCACCGAAATCCTTGAACGCGGCGGTTGGCCCATGAAACAGTTCGAGCACGGACGCTGGCGAGGGCGCCGCATCGAGCGGCACGAGCGGCACCGGAAAATCGAAGGCCTCGCGGGTTATCGGACCGAGAAATTCGGCCAGCAGGTCGCCGGCCGCGAATGGCGCGATCAATTGTTCGGCCAGCGCCGGCACCGATGCGCCCGCGGGAAAGTCGTGCGGCACGACGTGCGGAAACGATTCCGGCACGTACAAACCGCCATCGGGCGCAATACCCTGCGCAATCGCCTGACTCAAAGTGACGCGATGCTGGGAATTGCGAGTACTGGTGTAGTGCATGTTAGGCAACGAGGCTGACGAGGCTATCAACGATCCGGGACGATCCGGGCGCCATTCGAATCGAGCGTGGCGATCCAGGCATCGCAACCCATGTTCACCGATGTGAAGCCGGCCACCATGGCATCGCGGATGCGCTCGGCGTCCTGCTGCTCGCACCAGGCAAACACGGTGGG
>JAIBJL010000115.1 GCA_020029545.1 Gammaproteobacteria bacterium | reverse complement strand
TGCCACTGCGGGCGCCGACTTCGGCTCGCATCGCAGCGATGCGATGGCAGCGACGTGGCGTGACGATCTGGGCGGCATGACGCCGAACACGACCTTCGAAAGTCCGCTCGACAATCCGGATCTGCAAAGCGACGGCTATCCGTGGGGCACCATCTATCAGTCGTCGTTTTCAGAATTCGGCGCCGGCGTGCTGTTCGACATCGATCTGGGTGCGAAAGTGAACCTGCTGGTCGGCGGACGTTACGACTGGTCGCAGGCCAAGAATGTCGACGCTGCCGAGAGCTTCAATCCCGCGACCGGTACCACGACGAATCCCGGTGCGTATTTCGGCACGGACGCCAGGGCGTCCGCGTGGGACAGCGGCGCCTCGTGGAGTGCCAGCCTGTCGTACACACTGCCATACAACATTCGTCCCTATGTGACGGCGGCGCAGTCGAGCATCGTGCTGGACGGCAACAACAACATGCTGACGAACGCCGTCGTCGATGCCGGTCACATCGGCTTGGCCAGTCTGCGCGAAGCCGGCATCAAGGCCAGTCTGCTGCAAGACAGGTTGTCGCTGTCGCTCGCGGCATTCGATCAGGCACGCGAAGACGTCGACAGCGACGATCCGAACGCCTTGCTGTATGCCTATCCCACGGCCACCGACGAACGCGGCTGGAGTCTGGAAGCGAAGTGGGTGCCGACGCGCAATCTGTTCGTTGCACTGTATGTGCTTCAGCAGCGCACGCGCTTCGATCCCAACGTCGGCAGCGTGCAGTTGGTCGATGCGCGAACGCTGGGATTCCAGGATGTCGTGGATGCGCAGGGAAACGTGATCTATCCCGCCGAAGCCTTTCTGTACGGCGGCCGCGCTCGCATCGTTCTGCCGGCGAACATGCCGCAGTACGCGAAGAAACAAGGCAGCCCGGATACGCAGATCGGCATCAACTCGAGCTTCCAGCTGCGCAACGGCTGGGGCGTGACGGCGAGCGCGAATTATCTCTCCAGTACCTGCTCCGGCCGGTTGTGCACCGTGCGGCTGCCATCGAGCTACGTGGCCAACGCCGGCGTGTTTCTCGACATCGGCGACTGGACGTTCAAGCTCGACGCCAGCAACCTGTTCAACGAACGCTACTTCCGCGCCCGCACTGGCGACACACTTGGCAACCCGCTCGCGCAGGTCATGCCCGATCGCCGCTGGCAGTTCACGGTCAGAATGAAGTTTTGAAGAGGCCGAGGCGGCAGGCAAATTGGTCAGAGCGATCTCGAACTCTCCGTCTGACCCTCCGTGCTAACGGTTCTTACCAGCTGACCGACCGCGTCCGCGGTTCTTACCCGCTCACCAGCCGCCGCGGTTCTTGCCTGTCTTCAGGTAGGGTTTGAGTTCGCGCTCGCGTCTGTTTCTCCGAACGCTTGTCGATGGGCAACATTACACGGGGAGAGATAATGCAGAGTGCTAAGCGTCGTCGCACGACGACTCCAGTGGCGCGTGCCGTGTCGGCCGTGCTGTGGGCCGCCGCTACGCTATCACCGATGACGTTGATGGCGCAGGGAGCTGCCGAAGAAGAGAAAAAGGACGAAGACGTCACTGCACTGAGTGATCTCGAAGTCACCGAAGATCCGCTGCGCGCCTTGTCGAGCGAGCCTTCCGCATCGTCGTTCGGCTTCGCCAAGCCGCTCATGGAAACGCCGCGCACCGTGTCCTTCGTCAGCGAGGAGCAGATGTCACGGTTCGGCATCAGCACGGTGCAGGATCTGGTGCGGGTGGTTCCCGGCGTCTACACGACGACGCGTTACGGCTTGCAGGGCGGCATCAACGTTCGCGCAGTCACCGCCGATCAATACTTCCGCGGCATGAAGCGGCTGTCGCTGCAAGGCCACGTGCGCACCGTGCTCAGCGCCATGGACAGCATCGAAGTCGTCAAGGGTCCGCCCTCGCCGCTGTACGGCATGGGCCGCATCGGCGGCTACAGCAACCTGGTGCCCAAATCGAGCCGCGCCACCACCGGCAAGTACCTGTCCGAATCGAAGGGTTTCGTGCAAGCCACCGCCGGTTCGTACAACAAGACCGAGTTCCAGTTCGGCGTCGGCGGCCCCATGTCGGTGTTCGACAAGCAGGGCGGCTACTACGTATTCGGCCTGGTCGAGAACTCCGACAGCTACGTCGAGCAGGTGGGTGCGAAGCAGAAGTTCGTGCAGGCGACCACCAGCGTCGATAATTTCATCGGACCGTTCCGCCTCGAAATGGGCGGCCAGCTGCAGCAGTCCATCACTTCCGGGGCGTACATGAACCGCGCCACCCAGGATTTGATCGACAACGGCACGTACATCAGCGGTGAGCCGCTGGTGAATCTGGATCTGAATGCCGACGGCGGCGTGGGCGTGCTCGAGTCGTATACCGCCTCGCCGGTCACAGGGAACATCTCGACAACGAATCAGGCGCTAGCGCAGCGTCAGTCCGCCAGCTTCGGCGCAGACGGCCAGCTGACGTACACGCCGATCACCGGCATACCGCGCAACATGCGCGACTACCTGCGGGCGCATTCTGAGATCGACTGCTCCATGGCCGACTACATGCGCAGCTTCAGCGATGACCAGACCTTCACGAGCCTGCCCGGCACCACGCGCGAGTTGCCGCTGGGCTATAGCCTGAATCCCTGCACAGTCGGCCGCACGCAAGTCAACTATCGGCGCAACGGCTCATTCGAACGCGAGCAGAACGGTAAGCAGAATCTCGTCTACGTGGATCTGATCTACGACGTCAACCCGGACTTCACCGTCAAGAACCAATTGTTCTACGACCGGCTGGATACCTTCAAGGATTCGAACCTGCCGTACGGCGAGAAACAGGACATTCATGCCTTCGAGGAAAAGCTGACGGTCACCAAGCGCATCCCCGACGAGCATCTGCCCGGCTGGCTGCGTGTCAATTCGCTCGGTTCGATCAACTACCGCGACACTCGCGGCAACATCCATAGCTCGGGCGGCGACTTCGACTACCGGCAGGATGTGATGCGCGGCGACGGCCACTTGTATTCGAATACCACTTTCTGGAACCAGCTGAACGATCAGGACTATGCAACAGGCGCGGCCATCACCACCGACCGTACCTCTGCATTCCAGGAAATGGGCCTCGGCCTGCTGTTCGATATCGACATCGGCAAGAAGACCAACCTCATGCTCGGCGGCCGCTACGACTATGGCGACGCCCGGGCCCAGGAGTACCAGGACTACCTGGCGACGACGGGCCGCTCGCCGGTCGCATCGAATGCAACGCGGGAGGAGCAACTCGCGGCGATGCGCAATTGCGCCGCGCTTGCCGAGTCGGCTCGTACGGCCGCCGACGGCGCTCCCATGTCCACGACCATCGGCGGCCAGCGCTATAACGTGTCGATCAACTGCCCCGGTGCGTACCTGAGCCCCGGACTGCTCGCCAAGGACGAGGATGAAGGTCCGTCGTACAGCGTCAGCCTCTCGCACCAACTGCCATTCGGCATGCGGCCCTACATAACTTATGCACGTTCCAGCCTCACCCTCGACGGCTCGAACAATATCCTGCAGCCCGGCGTCGTGCTGCAGCCGGAAGGCTTCATCGGCGAGGCGGAGCTGAAGGAGGTGGGCATCAAGAACAGCTGGTTCAATAACAAGCTCAACGTCTCCATCGCCGCGTACGAGCAGACCCGCAATGACGTCAAGGCGGCCGATGATCCGGGCGAGGCTGCGGATGTGTCTGCGACCCAGTACCGAGGCGTCGAGGCTTCGTTCGCATGGGCGCCGCTGCGTAATCTCTATGTCGGCGGTTACGTCCTGACGCAGAAGGGCGAGTACATCGTCGATGCGGCTTTCAATGTCGAGGTGGACGGACGCACGCTGGGTTTTCAGGACATCGTCGATGGGCAGGGCAATGTCTATCCGGCGGAAGCCTTCCTGTATGGCGGACGCTATTCCATCGCCGTGCCGGCGGGTTCGTCGCAGTTCCGCGATCGCACCGGCGATCCCGAAGTGCAGGCCGGACTCAATGGCACATTCAGCCTCCCCAACGGCCTGGGCTTTCTGTTGAGCGGTAATTATTTCGAGGGCGTGTGGGCGGATCGCATCAAGACGACGCGCCTGCCGTCGGCGATCACCGTCGACGCTGGCGTGACCTACGACTCGGCGAAGTGGCACCTGAAGTTCTCGGTCTACAACCTGTTCGACGAACGCTACTGGCAGGCGCGCAGCTCGGACACGAATGCCATCATCGTGACCGCGAAACCGGGCGCGACCTGGGAGCTGATGCTGAAGTACGACTTCTGAGCCGTCAGATCGTGCGAACCCGAGAACAGCAGAACTCGCAGCGATTGCCTTGGCGCAAGCGCTTGGCGCGAGGGGCATGGGTAGGAGACCCGAGTTGCCTGCGCGCCAGCGTGTACGCTGATCCGTTTCCTGCCCAGGCCCCGCGCCCCAGGCCCCATGGTGGCAAGCGCGGCCGGTTGCTGGTGGAGGCAATGGCTGTTGTTCTCGGGCTCGCATTGACCGTTCAAGCCAACGCAGCGGACTTCGATCTCGCGACCGCGACGCTGGAAGACATCAACAAAGCATTCGATGCCGGAGCGCTGAGCTCGGAGAAGCTGACGCAGCTGTATCTGAATCGCATCGCCGCCTATGACAAGAAGGGTCCGAACGTCAACGCGATCATTACGATGAACGCACAGGCACTCGCCACGGCTCGTGAACTGGATGCCGAACGCAAGGCCAAAGGTCCGCGTAGCAGACTGCACGGCGTGCCGGTGATCTTGAAGGATCTCTACGACACGAAAGACATGCCGACCAGCGGCGGTTTTCTGCCGATGAAGAATTCGCAACCGATGTATGACGCGACAGTGGTGCGTCGGCTGCGTGAAGCCGGCGCGGTGATCCTTGCGAAGGTCAATATGAGCGACTGGTTCGGCGTCGCCAAGCGCGGCGACCAGAGCACCGTCCTGGGTCGCACTTCCAATCCCTACAATCTCGATCTCACTCCCGGCGGCTCCAGTGGCGGCACCGGCGCGGCGCTGGCGGCCTCATTCGCGCAGCTTGGGTTGGGCAGCGAAACGGGCGTTTCGATTCGCAATCCGACGGCGAACAACAGCGTGGTTGGATTGGCACCGACGCGCGGACTGATCCCGCGCGCCGGTCAGATCATGACTTCGTTCACGCAGGAGCGCTGCGGGCCAATGGCGCGCTCGGTGTACGACGTCGCGGCCATGACGGATGTAGTCGCGGGCTTCGATGCCGAGGACCTTGCGACGATGAACTCGCCCGGCCAGGTACCGAAGGAGTCTTATACGACCTTCCTCGATCGCAATGGACTGCGTGGTGCGCGCATTGGCGTGTTTCGCGACCTGTTCCGTAAAGGCGCGATTCATGCTGAAGGCATCGCGATGATCGAAGCGGCCATTGCGCAGATGAAAGCAGCGGGCGCAGTCATCGTCGATCCCGTGTCTACGGGAATCGATCTGTTCCCGTTACTCGAAGACACGCGGACGAACTACTATGAAGCGCAGTTCTCCTATGATCTGTATTTCCGGAGGCTCGGACCGAACGCACCGATCAGGAACATGGACGAGTTGATTGCCAAAGGGGGCGCGCTCGTCAAGCCGAGCATCGTGAACGGCTACAAGGAATTCCACTCGTTGATGCATCAGCCCGACTTTCTCGCGCGCCGCGACACCCAGGAAATGCTGAAGTCTGCGGCAGTCGAGCTGATGGACAAGTATCGATTGGATGTTCTGGTGCATCCATTCAAGTCGCTGCCACCGCCGCCGCACATGGAACGCGGCGTGGATCAGGACAATCCATTCAGTTCGGTCACCGGGTTGCCGGCGGTCCTCGTGCCTGCGGGCTATACGAAGAAAGAAAACGGGCCGATCGCGATCGAGTTCATGGGGCGACCGTTCAGCGAACCTACCTTGTTCAAGCTCGCCTACGCATACGAACAGCTGTCCCACAATCGCAAGCCTCCCGCCACCACGCCTGCACTGCCTGGCGAGCGCTTCTCTTACTAATAAGTGAGTGGTGAATAGTGATTAACCACTTAGAGACGCTTGTCCCCCTCGACTCGACTCAAACCTACTGTCGTGGCGCAAGGGCCTGGGGCGTGGGGCCTGGCTAGGCGTCGAATTCTACGTGCCAGCATGTACGCCGATCCGTTTCCTGCCCAGGCCCCGCGCCCCAGAGGCCCTATGGCTGGCGGCAATTGTGGCGCTCACTGTTAAGCAATCACCATTCGTAACTAACTAAGGCCTGCTAACAATCCATTGCGTGAGCTGCGTTCCTCAATGTCAGCGCCATGAAGCCGGCAGGTAGGGTGTAGAAAAATCACATCGTCTATTTTTCGCCAGTGCAGTGCGGCACGACTTAACCCCTGAACTCGAGGAATCTGCATGCCCCCTGCCAATCGTCGCCGAGGCTCCATCGCTGTTGCACGCGCCGTATCGCTCGCACTCTGGACAGCGGCCAGCCTGCTTGCGCCAATGACATTGCGGGCGCAGGCCGAAGACAAAGCGAAAGATAAAGAGCAGGACGACGTCACTGCGCTCAGTGACCTCGAAGTCACCGACGATCCCCTGCGCGCGTTGTCGAACGAACCGTCTGCGTCGTCGTTCGGCTTTGCCAAGCCGCTGCTGGAGACGCCACGCAGCGTTTCCTTTGTCAGCGAAGAACAGATTCGGTTGTTCGGCATTTCGACGGTCGAGGATTTGACTCGCGTCGTGCCGGGTACGTACACCACGACACGCTATGGCCTGCAGGGCGGCATCAACGTACGTGGTGTCTCCGCGGATATCTACTACCGCGGCATGAAACGCCTCAATCAACAGGGCCACGTCCGCACCGTGCTCTCGGCCATGGACAATATCGAGGTCGTGAAGGGTCCACCGTCGCCATTGTTCGGCATGGGCAAGATCGGCGGTTACACCAACCTCGACCCGCGTTCCAGCCGCGCCAGAACCGGCAAGTATCTGCTGGAGCCGTCAGGCATGTTTCAGGTCACCATCGGCTCCTATGACAAGGGTGAGGTGCAGGTCGGCACCGGCATTCCGTTCAAGGTCGGCGAGCGTGCCGCCGGTCTGTACTTGTTCGGCCTGCTCGAAGACTCCGAAACATACGTCCGACACGTTGCGGCGAAGCAGAAGTTCTTTCAAGGGACGACCAGCATCGACAATGTGGCGGGACCATTCCGTCTCGAATTCGGTGGTCAACTGCAGAACTCGATCACGTCCGGCGCGTACATGAATCGCGTGACTCAGAATCTGATCGACCATGGCCAGTACATCAGCGGCAATCCGCTGAAGAACATGGATCTGGATGGCAACGGGCGCATTGGCCTGGTGGAACATGCTTTCGCTTCGCCGGTGCGGGGCAATTATTCCTCGACTAATCTGCCGCTGCGACAGTCATGGGCGTTCCCCTTTGCCAATGGTGCCAAGGGCGCAACTACCGTGTCGGGTATTCCCGCGACGATGTTGGCATTCCTCAACTCAGACGAAGGCCGAAAAACGGCAAATTGCCGGGCCGCGGACGTCATGCGTGCGATGCCTGCCGGCGGACCGCAGCCGTTGAGTGGTCAATTGCCGGTCGGTTTCGTGCTCAATCCCTGCACCGTGAAGACCCAGAAGGTCGATTATCGCGGCAACGGCGCCTTCGAGCGCGAGCAGAACGGCGACCAGAAGCTGGGATACTTCGATCTGATCTATGACACGAACCCGGACTTCACGGTCAAGAATCAGCTGTTCTACGACAACATCGATTCGTACAAGGACTCGTGGCTGCCCTATGGCGAGAACCAGTACATCAAGACCGTGGAAGACAAAATCACGGTGACCAAAAAAGTGCCGCAGGAGTGGCTGCCCGAGTGGTTGAGCGTCAATGCACTCAGTTCCGTGAACTATCGCAAGACCACGGGCTGGATCAACTCGGGTGGCGTGTCCGGCAATGACTATGACTATCGCCAGGACATCATGTATGACGGCTCGGGCACCGCGGACAGCTTCGGCCAGCACTACCCGAACACCATGTTCTGGACCCAGTTCAGCAACGACAGCTATCAGACCGGCTCGCCGGCAGAGCGTTACAACGATTCCAAGTTCGATGAGAAAGGCGTGGCATTGATGTTCGACATCAATCTGTTCCGCGGCACGAACCTGGTGATGGGCGCGCGCTACGATAGCTCGCATGCAACGGCAAAGGACCTGCGAGCCAGCAACCAGACGGTCGGCAACCTGATCGACCCTGCCACAGGAACACAGCGTCCAGAATCCCAGTATGGCACGGCATGCCAGACACCAATCGTTGCGGCAAACAATGCGGCAGGTCAGGCAGCAGCGCGCGCTGCGGGATGTATCGGATTCTTGTACTCCGCGCCGTACCAGATCGCAGAAGCCTCCGACTCCGGCAAGTCGTGGAGCATCAGCCTGTCGCAGCAACTACCGTGGGGATTGCGGCCGTACTTCACTGCGGCAAGTTCCAGTCTGACGCTGGATGGCTCCAACAACATCATTACGGCATCGACGATTCAGGATTCCGCCACCGGCACCTACAATGGATTCATCGGCGACGCTTTCCTGCGTGAAGTGGGCATTAAGGGGAGCTGGCTGGGCGGCAAGCTGCAGGGCAGTATCGCCGGCTTCCGCCAATCGCGTAACGACGTCAGCTCGCCCGAAGATCCCACGGCCGGTGCCGACGTCAGCAACACCGAGAGTGAAGGGGTGGAGCTGGAAGCGAAGTGGGTACCGACAAAGAATATCTATCTGTCGGCTTACGTCTCATATCAGACGCAGGAATACGTAACCGCGCCTGCCAGTTCGACCACCTTTGAAGTGGATGGGCGGCAGGTCGGTTTCCAGGATGTCGTGGATCCGGTGACCGGCGAGCTGCTGTATCCCGCAGAAGCGTTCTTGTACGGCGGTCGCTCCACCACCGCGTTGCCGGCGGGCACGACACAGTATCAGGACCGAGTCGGAAACCCCGAGACGCAGGCGTCTCTTCAAGGGACCTATCAGATCGGTCGCGGTTTCGGCGTGCTGCTGTCGGCGAACTGGTTTTCCGAGGTCTGGGCCAATCGCCAAAAGACCATCGAACTGCCGTCCGCGTACGTGTTCAATGCCGGCGCGACTTACGATCGCGGCAAGTTGCACTTCAAGTTCAACGCTTACAACTTCACCGACGAGGTGTACTTCCGTCCGGCTTCGGGCGATACCAACGGTCAGCTGGTCTCGGTGATGCCCGGGCAGCGCTGGGAAGCCTCTTTCAAAATGGACTTCTGAAGCCGGCTTGTCGGATTGTTGAAAAAGACCGTCGTGGTCTTTTTCGACGTCGCTTGCGAAAAGTGTGATTTTTGCCGCGCTCCTGAAATCATGCACATGGATATATGCATGAATGGTGCTTACTTAGCAGCGAGCGCCACAATTGCCGCTACCTATAAGGCCTTGGGGGCCTGGGGCGCGGGGCCTGGGCAGGAAACGGATCTGTGTACACGCTGGCACATTCGAGTCTCCTACCCAGGCCCCATGCCCCAGGCCCTTGCGTCAAGGTAGTCGGTTTGAGTCGAGTCGCGGGCAAACATTTCTAAGTCAGCGCCATTGATATATGCATGATTCCGTCAGGCCATCCGTGACCCGGATACAGGCCGTTTTTCAACAGCCTGTCCCCCGGCAGAAAGAGTTGAAGGCGAAGCGGTCTTTATGAGAATCACTTTTCTGGGGCATCAAGGATGGCAGTTCGAGCAGGACGGGCGCAGCTGCCTGCTCGATCCCATTCTTGAAGCTGTCGGCAACGGTGCGGTCAGGCTACCGATCTGGCCGCGGCGACGCCTCGATCTGGCAAAGTTCGAACCGCTCGATGCGGTCATCATTTCTCACGAACACGCCGATCACTTTTCGCTGGAGACACTGGTCGCACTGCCCAGACATTGCCGCATCCATATCTCCGACTTGTCTTCACTGGCGATGGGCACCGCCATCGCGGAACTGGGCTTTCGAGTCGAGCGCTTCACGGCGTTGCGCCCGTTCATGATCGGAGGCATCACCGTGACGGCCCTGCCCGGGCTGTACAACACGCTCGAACCCGATACTTACGCGCTGTTGATGCAGGATGCGTCGGGTGCCAGTTTTCTCACGGCAATCGACACGGTGGCTCATCCCGACATCGAGGCATGGCTGGCGCGCCACTGTCCGATTCGCACGCTGGACAATCTCACCAATAACTTCGTCGAGCCGCTGCAGGCGCTGATCGACGATGAATGGTCGTATACCAAGTCGCGTGCGATCGTGGCGCGCCATATGCTCGACTTCGTACAGAAGTTTCAGCCGCGACGTGCGATCGTGAGTGGCCAGGGCTGGAGTTTCAGCGGGCCGCAAGCGACGTTCAATCACGTGTTCTTCAGTGTCGACAATCGCTGGCTGACGCAGTCGGCGCGTCAGCTCGCCCCCCATGTCGACTGGTTCGAAGGCAGTCCCGGGATGCGTTTCACTTTGCATGGCGAGACGCTCACCGTCGATCAATCCGACGCGGTAGGTGCCGTCGAGCGTCCCAGTCGGGAATTCGATAGACGTCTGGTATGCAGGGACCGCAGCCCGTGGACCGGCGTGACCAACATTCCGCCACAGCGATTCGAGGCGGTGCGGGAGTTCGTCTGCGAACGCTACGCTCAGTTGCTCGAAGCGCGCGCCCCGCGGCTCATGGAGCGCCTCTACTATCTCAAATGCGAAGGTGCGCCGGGCGTGACTGCGACCTTTGCCGTGAGCCTGCGCAATGGCGATTCGCGTCGGGTATTCGAGCTCGACTATGGCCACCTGCTATTCCGAGAAGCTTCGACCACCGCGCCGCCTAGTGCGGTGGGTTTCGAGATCTGGGCCGCCGATCTGGAGTTGCTGCTGGCCGCGCGGGAAGAAGTGTTCATGGTCTACGAAAGCTCGATACGAACTTGGAGCTTTGTCCCGGACGTGATCGATGCGGCCACGCTGATCGAGAGCCTGATGTGGTTCACGCCGCGTTATCGCCCGCAGGAGTTTCTGCAGTTCTATCGCTCGCGCCTTGCGCAGCTGCAGGCATGAACGCAGCCTTCTGACCATTCGCCAATCACTACTCACCACTCACTTTCATTTTCCCGGAAAAAGGTGGGGGAGCGTCGCTCCGGTTCGTCATCGGTTGAGCCAATTCACGGCCTGCTTGCCCCGCGCTGCCTCCATCCCAATCCGGAAAATCATTTCATGAATACAGTCAATGGATTGATCGGCCATTGCGGCGCAACCCGCACGGCGCCTGCGGGCGAGAACAAGCAGCGCGCCGGGTCGCGCATACGCTCGACCATTTCCCGCACGCTGGTTGTCTGCACGCTCAGCGCGGCATTCGCATTCGCATCGTCCGAGACGCAGGCAGCTACCTTCGACCTGTCCACCGCCACGATCGCCGACATCCAGTCGGCCATGGACAGCGGTGCACTCACTTCCGAGAAGCTGGTGCAGTTGTACCTCGCGCGCATCGATGCTTACGACAAGAAAGGTCCGCAGCTCAATTCGGTGCTGACACTCAGCAAGACCGCGCTGGAGGAAGCGCGTGCGCTGGACGCCGAGCGCAGGGCCAAAGGGCCACGCTCGCCGCTGCATGGCATCGTCGTGCTGCCGAAGGATGTTTACGATACCTACGACATGCCGACGACGGGCGGCTTCAAGCCGATGGCAACATCGCAGCCCTCGCGCGATGCGTTCGTCATCCATCGCCTGCGCGAAGCGGGTGCCATCATTCTCGGCAAGCTCAATCAGTCCGACTGGTACGGCGTGGCGCCCAGCGGTGGCAGCACGCTTGCGGGTCAGCCGTTGAGTCCCTACAACCCAAAGAAGACGACCGGCGGCTCAAGCTCAGGCACGGGCGTTGCGATGGCGGCCTGGTTCGGCACCACCGGTCTGGG
>JAIBJL010000424.1 GCA_020029545.1 Gammaproteobacteria bacterium | reverse complement strand
CGGCGATCAACCTCCAAGGCGATCCGAATGGATGGCCGCCACAATGGCGCCCTGTTCGGTGAAGACATAGGGTGCAAGCGGGAACCGCCGCGGCCTGTTTTTGAGATCGCAAAATGCGACCTCAAACCGGGTGAGTTCCTCAGCAGCGATCGCAACGCCAAACGCCGCACCGCATTGCCGGAGGATGTTCGCGAACGTTCGCTCAGCCCGCCGACAACGAGATGCACTGACTGTGCCTTGCGCCGCAAGCTGCAGAACTCGCCCGACTGGTGCATGATGTGACTGCGGTGCTATGAATACGCCGCATTTGTTCCCCTGCCCTGGTGAACTGCGATGCCGCGAACTCGTTCGGGCCATATTCGGCTGACATCTCATTCCTCCGATGGGAAACCGCTGGCGTTTCCCATTCAATGGGGTGCTGCGACCGCGCGCGAGCGTGGGCCGATCATCGGATCGGTGCTGACCACGGCCAATCGCAACGTTATTGGTGCCCATGGCGGCGCCTATTCGGTGTATCGGGCGCTTTCGGTATCCGCCGGTGAACTCAATCCCAACATTCGTCCGGATCTCAAAGATACCGGTCCGCTGATCGAAATCGGACCGCATCCGCAATGGGTCGGCGCCAGCAAGATCGTATCGCTGGATCCCTGGGGTCATCGAATCCAGGAAGACTTTCGTGCCGAGATCGAGGCCGGCATCGACATCCGGCCGACGATTGCGATCACCAAGGCGCGGCTGACGCTGCCGGAAGTTCGCGAAGCGATGACCAAAGGCCGCTTGCAGGAGGATGGCAAGGTGCTGCGCGCCAATGGCGAAGTCGCGGTGATCAAGGCAGCGATCGACCCGGTGTGGCATCTGCCGGGTGTGGCCGAGCGATTCGGCGTGAAGGAAACGGCCTTGCGTCGCACGCTATTCGAGCAGACCGGCGGCATGTACCCGGAACTGGTGACCCGCCGCGACTTGCATGTGTTCCTGCCGCCCATCGGCGGCATCACGCTGTATATTTTCGGCGACCCCAACGCGATCCATGACAACTCGCGACGGCTGACGTGTCGCATTCACGACGAATGCAACGGCTCGGATGTGTTCGGTTCGGATATCTGCACCTGCCGGCCCTATCTGACTCATGGCATCGAGGAATGCATTCGCGAAGCGCAGGCCGGCGGCGCCGGGCTCATCGTCTACAACCGCAAGGAAGGCCGCGCGCTCGGCGAGGTCACGAAATTCCTGGTCTACAACGCGCGCAAACGTCAACCGGGCGGCGATCAGGCGGCGACCTATTTTGCCCGCACCGAATGCGTGGCCGGCGTGCAGGATGCGCGCTTTCAGCAGCTGATGCCCGATGTGCTGCAATGGCTGGGCATCACGCGGATCAATCGCCTGGTGTCGATGTCGAACATGAAGCATGACGCGCTGACCGCCGCCGGTATCCAGATCGAAACGCGGGTCCCTATTCCACCCGAGCTGGTGCCGCAGGACGCCAATGTGGAGATCGAGGCCAAGAAAGCCGCTGGCTATTTCACTGTCGAAGAAGCCCTGCTGAATCCTGCCGATGTCGTCGGCCGCGATATCAAGGATTACTGAGGTGACCGCGCGTTCCCTGTTGTCCGCTGCAGCGGTTCGTCGGACGGCACAAAGGATGCTGCAGCTCGCGCGCCAGGATCAACTCGATGACTGGCAGGTGGACTTCACGCGCCTGCCGGCAACCGCCGACTTCGTTGCCGGCATCGTGCGCGAACGCTATCCGCAACTGAATCCGCCGCTGCACGCACGCTGGCGCCATTTTGTGTTCGAAGGCCGCGATCTGGGACAGCAGATCCTGTCATCGCGCCAGTGGCCCGATGCCGCGTCGCGGGCCCGCGCCGCATTCGATCTCGTCATTGCCTCCGTGTTACTGGATGCGGGTGCAGGCCCTGGTTGGCAGTACCGCGATGCTGCCACCGGCTTGCAGGCGACGCGTTCGGAAGGCCTGGCGCTGGCCAGTTTGCGCTGGTTTGCCCACGGCGGCTTGTCGAGCGATCCCTACGATCCATTGCGCGTCGATGCCGCGGCGTTGCGCAGTCTCAATGCCAATGCACTGAATCGCGTCTTCCAGGTCAGCGACACGAACCCGCTGGCGGGCGCCGACGGACGCGCCCAATTGCTCAACCGGCTCGGCGCCACGATCGACATGCGTCCGGAACTGTTTGCACTCGCAGACTTGCCGCGACCGGGCGGACTGTTCGACCTGCTGTGTGCCCGAGCTGACGGCGGCCGGTTGAGTGCGGCCACCATTCTCGAAGTGCTGCTCGATGGATTCGGACCGATCTGGCAGTCTCGCCCGATGCTCGATGGCATTCCTCTGGGCGATTGCTGGCCGCATCCGGCGCTGCAGGGTAGTTCGCCGGCCGAGCATTTCGTACCGTTACACAAGCTATCGCAATGGCTCGCCTATTCCCTGATCGAACCGTTGCAGGACGCGGGCATCGAGGTGCACAGCCTCGATGAACTGACCGGCCTCGCGGAATATCGCAATGGTGGCCTGTTCATCGACATGGGTGTTCTGGTGCCTCGCGCGGCAGATGCGTGGACTCGAACACATGACGTCGCCGCGCCGCTGGTCGTGGCCTGGCGTTCGCTGACGGTCGCGTTGCTCGATGAACTCGCACCGCTGGTGCGAGCGCGCTTAGGTCTCAACGCGGTCGACTTCCCTCTCGCTAAACTCCTCGAAGGCGGCACCTGGGCCGCGGGCCGGCGCATTGCCCGCGAGCGACGCAACGATGGTAGCCCGCCCTTGCACATCCTCAGTGACGGAACGGTGTTTTGAATGAATCAGGTAACTATCGTCGATCATCCGCTGGTGCAGCACAAACTCACCTTGCTGCGCGACAAGTCGCGTACCACGAAGGGCTTTCGACAACTCGCGCGCGAAATCGCGACGTTAATGTGCTACGAGGTCACACGCGATCTGTCGCTCGACATGGTCACCATCGAAACACCGCTCAGGAGCATGGAATCGCGGATGCTGTCGGGCAAGAAGCTGGTGTTCGCGCCGATTCTGCGTGCCGGGATGGGCCTGCTGGAAGGCATGCTCGATCTGGTTCCTTCCGCACGCGTGGCGCATATCGGCTTGTATCGCGAACCCGAATCGCTGGTGGCGGTGGAGTACTACTTCAAAGCGCCGCAGGAATTGCCCGATCGACTGGTGATCGCGATCGATCCCATGTTAGCGACCGGCAATACCGCCGTCGCCGCGCTCGACCGGCTCAAGGAACATGGCGCAACCGACATCCGCTTCGTATGCCTGCTGGCGACGCAGGAAGGCCTCGCGAATGTGCACGATCATCATCCCGGCGTGCGCATCTGGACCGCGGCCATCGACGAACAACTGAGCGATCATGGCTATATTTTGCCCGGCCTGGGCGATGCGGGCGACCGGTTGTATGGGACGAAGTGAGATAGTGAGTGGTGAGTGGTGAGTGGTGAGTGGCAGGATGATCCTCTTTTTATTCGCTATTCACCTTTGTCTGTCGGGATTCGGGCGTAAGTATAGGAGCGTCCCTCTGAGGCGCAAGCGATCTTTCCAACCACGACTCACCACTCACGACTCACCTTCTCCAAGCGGCAACCTTGCCTGCTGCATCTCAAGCCGCCCTTTGCCGGCGGTGAGCTGCTTGTATTCCGCACGACTCACCGACACATAGCGGTCGTTGCCGCCGATTTCCACCTGCGGACCTGCCGTGACGACCCTCCCCTGCTCGTCGATGCGTACGACCATGGTTGCCTTGCGGCCGGTGTGGCAAATCGTCTTGAGTTCGACCAGGTTGTCGGCCCAGGCGAGCAGGTACTGACTGCCTTCGAACAACTCGCCGCGAAAGTCGGTGCGCAGTCCATAAGCCAGCACCGGGATATGCAGTACATCGACGATATCGGTCAGTTGCCATACTTGCGCGCGCGACAGGAATTGGGCCTCATCGATCAGCACGCAATGAAGTTTGCCGTGCTTCTCGACGTCTTCGCAGGCGACATCGAACAAATCGTCGTCGCGCCCGAAGATGCGGCTACGTGCCGTGAGGCCGATCCGCGATTTCACCGTGCCGGCACCGAAGCGATCATCCAGCTGCGGCGCGAGAATCAGCGTGCGCATGCCTCGTTCGTGATAGTTGTAAGCGCTCTGCAGCAGGTTCGTGGTCTTACCTGCATTCATCGCCGAGTAATAGAAGTACAGCTTTGCCATGCCTGCGTTCCATTGGTGCTGAACGTCGATGGTACCTTGTAGGTCGGGCTGTAGGTCGGGTCTGTAGGTCGGGCTTCAGCCCGATTCGCT
>JAIBJL010000423.1 GCA_020029545.1 Gammaproteobacteria bacterium | reverse complement strand
ATCAGGTGGGTGCCGCACCGGGCGACCTGGTCGCCATTCTCGAAGCGTTGAAGGAAGCCGGCTCGCTGCGCGCGGAACTCATCGTGATCTGAATCCGCGGACGGATCGAGCGTAAGTGGAACGGGCTCGATCCTCCTGGAGGCGACGTTCGAGACCTCCGGTTGATCGCTGCCGCTCATCAGCGGTAGCCTGAACAGCCGCATCGAGGCGGCCGCGGCCGCGAGACTTGAAGGTGCGGTCGGAATCGCGAGCGCGCTTCGCAAGGACAAACTTTCGAGTGATGTATACGATCTGCTGTGTGGTCTTTCATTCCTAGAGCCCCGTTACTCGCTTCTTTTTCAGGATACACACATCGAGCAGCTGTCACCCGGTCAGCGCGGCGCTCTGCTGCTCGTCTTCTACTTATTGATTGGTCGCGCTGCGAAAGGGTTGACCCGCCAAAATACGTAACCATATTGATTCGATTCAGTGCGTCGTAGGCGTAGCCCGCGGTTTGATTCTTGCGATCGATCTTCGAGGTCAGATTTCCCAGCCCGTCGTAGTTGTAGGCCTCCCCGTTGCCGAGTGGATCTGTATAGCTCTTCACCCGGTGCGGCCATCATAGGTGTACGCGTGTGAAGCGAGATTGCACCCAAGCAGATGGATGCGCCCGTCGCGCACGCGGCGAGCGATGCGGAAAAAAGTCACACCTTTTCCCGTCATCGCCATAGCGGCCGGCGTTGTTCCATACAACGCTCGGCGCTTCCCACATCTTAGCGGGTCGGCCAATCTGTGTTCCCGGCACAGCTCGGCATTCCCTACATCCTTGTAGGTCACGAGTGGCAGGGCTCGGTGGTGTCTTGCAGCGAAGCATTGCTTCGCTCCGCCGAGCGGGTGGTCATGGATGGACACCCAGGGCTTGCGCGCAGCAGGAACGCGCAGCGCAATGCCCGAGTCGGGTTTCAAATTAGACTAAACGACCATCTGTCAGCGTCAGCGTTCGCTGCATCTTCGCCGCCAGCTCCGTTGCGTGCGTGACAATCACCAGGGCCGTCCCGAATTCGCGATTGAGTTCCAGCATCAACTCGAACACCTGGCGGGCATTGGCGCCGTCGAGATTGCCGGTCGGTTCATCCGCGAGCACGACGGCAGGCTGCGTGACCAGTGCGCGTGCCACTGCTGCACGTTGACGTTCACCACCGGAAAGTTGCCCGGGGCGGTGATCCACACGCGCTGCCAACCCAACACGATTGAGAATGTCGCGCGCCAGCCGACGCGCTTCACCCGGCGGCGTGCGCCGGATCAACAACGGCATGGCGACGTTTTCCAGCGCTGAGAATTCAGGCAGCAGGTGATGAAACTGGTAGACGAAGCCGAGCGCTCGATTGCGCAGCGTGCCGCGCGCGGTATCACTGAGTTCGCTGATCCGTTGTCCGGCAATCGTGACGCTGCCGGCGGTCGGTAAATCCAATCCGCCGAGCAATTGCAGCAAGGTGGTCTTGCCCGATCCGGAAACGCCGACAATCGCCAGGCGTTCCCCTGGCATCACCGACAGCTCGACACCTTTGAGCACATCGACGCGAGTGTCGGCCTGCTGAAAGTGCTTCACCAGGCCGGTGCAGGCGAGCACGGCCTCGGCAGGCGAGGCTGTGGGCTGTGGGCTGTGGGCTGTAGGTTCAGACGAAGAAGTCATTCCTGCTCTCGCGTTTGCTAGTTACGTACTCGATGTATGAGGGATGCATCGTGACGCGGTAGTTCGTCCACCTGGCCTGCGGTCCACTCCAATCTACAGCCCACAGCCTACAGCCCACAGCCTTCCTCTCATCAATCATGCCGCAGCGCTTCTGCCGGCTGGGTGCGCGAGGCACGCCATGACGGATAGATCGTCGACAGCAGGCACAAGCCGAACGCGGTCCCGGCAATCTTGAACACATCGGGCCATTGCACGGCCGCCGGCAGGTCGCTCATGTAGTACACCTTGGCATCGAGGAATTGCGTCCCGACGACGGCCTCAAGCAGATGCACCAGCGATTCGAGATTGACCGACAGCAACACGCCAAGCGCCACGCCGCCGAGCGTACCGATCATTCCGATGACCGTGCCTTGCGTCATGAAGATCGTCAGGATGCTGCCCGGCGCGGCGCCCGTCGTGCGAAGAATTGCGATATCGGATTGCTTGTCCTTCACTACCATCACCAGCGTCGACACGATGTTGAACGCCGCAACCGCGACCACCAGCAGCAGAATGATGAACATGACGGACTTGGTCAGCTGGATAGAGCGAAAGAAATTCTCATGGCGTTGTGTCCAGTCGGTGACGTAGTAACCGCCGCCCAGAGCGAGCGCCAGTGTGCGCACGACTTGTCGCGCCGCAAACATGTCCTGGAGACGCAGGCGAATACCCGTGACAGTATCGTCCATGCGATACAGGCGCGCCGCATCGGACATGTGCACATAAGCGAGGTTCCGGTCGTACTCGTAGTAGCCGGACTTGAACAATCCGATCACCTTGAAGCCGCGCAGCCGCGCCGTCACACCCGCCGGTGTCACCACCGGTTGCGGTGTGGCGATGACGACCCGATCGCCGCGCTTCACGCCCAACGCAACAGCGAGTTCGTTGCCGAGCACTATGCCGAATTCGCCGGCTCGCAGGTCGTCGAAGGAACCGTCGGACATTTTTTCGCCGATGGCATCCACTTTGCGCTCTTCCTCGGGCAGCACGCCGGTGATGGCGGCACCGCTGGTCTTGTCGTGTGCAATCAGCAATGCCTGGTCTTCGATGTACGGTGCGGCAGCGACCACCGATTCGTTGCGTTGCACACTCTCGATCGTCTGGTGCCAGTCCGCAAGGCCACGGCCGAACGCACTGATGGTTGCGTGCGGTGTCAGGGTCAGGATGCGATCGCGCAGTTCCCGCTGAAAACCATTCATCACCGACAACACCACGATGAGAACGGCGACACCGATGGCGATGCCGACCATCGAGATCAAGGAAATGAACGACACGAAGCGATTGTCGCGCCCCGACCGCAGGTAGCGCCCGCCGATGAGCAGTTCGTACTTCATTCGTAACGCAGCGCTTCGGCAGGCGCTGTCGCGGCACCGCGGATCGCCGGGTAAATCGTCGCCAGCACCGTCAATATCAATGCCGTACTCGTGATCCAGATCACCTGCGGCCACTGCACTTCCGACGGCACTTCCGTAATCACGTACACCGTCGGATCGAAAATTCGTACGCCCATGATCTGTTCGAGCATGGGCACGATGTTGCCCACGTTGAAGGCCAGCGTGAGGCCGAGCGTGAGGCCCAGCAGCGCGCCGAACCAGCCGATAATCACGCCCTGGGTAATGAACACACCGACGATGGCGCGTGGGGTGATGCCGACAGTGCGCAATATGGCGATGTCGGTGCGCTTTTCGTTGACTACCATGACCAGCGCCGCCACGATATTGAATGCCGCCACGGCAACGATCAGCATCAATATCAGGGTCATCATGGTTTTCTCGATGCCGACTGCGCGAAAATAACTGGCGTTTTCGATGGTCCAGTCGCTGACCGCGAACTCGCCGCCGAGCGCTTGTGCAATGGCGCGTGCGCCGGCCGGTGCAGCAAAGATGTCATCGAACTTCAGACGCAGTCCTTGGGGCGCGCCATCGGTGGCAGCGATCGCGGCCGCCTGCCGCAGGTCGATGAAAGCGAGGCGACCGTCGAAGTCCGGATCGCCGATCTCGAAAATGCCGCTGACGATGAAGCTCTGGATGCGCGGTTGCACATCGATGCCGGCAACCATGCCGCCGCCCGCCGTCGTTTTGATCGGCACCAGCATGTTCACTTCATCGCCAACCTGTGCCTGGAGTATGTAGGCCAGCCCCGAGCCCAGAATGATGCGTTGCTCGGTGCTGTCGAGATCCGTCAGCGCACCCTGCTGCATATGCGTGTCGACCGCCGACACCTGCGGTTCGATTTGCGGCGACACACCGCGAATCAGCGCAGGCCGCAATTCCTGTCCGTGACCGACCATCCCCTGCAGATCCAGGAACGGTGCAACACCGACCACGCCGTCTGTCTGACGCACGCGGTCGGCCAGCCCCCGCCAGTTGCGCATGCGCTCCGGGGCTGCGGAAATCGTCGCATGCGATGCCAGGCTCAACAGGCGGCTGCGCAGCTCGCCCTCGAAGCCATTCATGATCGAAATGATCGTGATCAGAGCCGCGACGCCGACGCAAATGCCCACCATCGAAATCCAGCTGATGAACGAGACGAAGAATCCGCGACTGCGACTGCGCACATAGCGCAAACCGATGAACAGAAATAGTGGTTGAAACATGCGTTCGA
>JAIBJL010000422.1 GCA_020029545.1 Gammaproteobacteria bacterium | reverse complement strand
TCACATCGTCCCGGCGAGCGAAACCGGTCGGCGACCTTGTGCATCGGGCGCACCGAGAAACTGCAGCGAGTTGACGAGGTTGGGCGAAGCGTCAGGTCGAGGGGCAATCAGGCCATCCAGCAGGTAGCTGCGATCCGCGGCCTTGAGCTGCAGCGTGCCTGCCAGCTGCAGGGGACCGCTGATGTCGGTCAATGCGCCCGTCAGCACCTCTGTTTTTGCCTGTTCGGGGAACACCAGCTTGTAGCTGCCCATGGCCGCCGGGCGTCGTGCCGGACCGATCAAATCCACAATCTCGATCGTGCCTACGAGCGCGGCCGGCCAGCGATCGACGATGTCGGCCGATGTCAGGCGCAGGTTGAGCTTGCCATTCCAGCCGCCGGCGATGAACTGCGGCGGCAGGGCGGACAAAGGCAACGACGCGGAGGCATCGCGCAGCGTCACTTGACCGGACGTGCCCGCTGCAACATAGCCCTGGGCGAAGCCGTCAACGCGCGTCAGCTTTACATCGGCCGCTGCGCGACCGCGCAACAATGCCAGCGGATGCAGTCTCCAGTGCACGCTGCCGATCTGAACGTTGCCCGACTGCACGACCTGCGCAGCGCCGTTCCAGACGGTGCCGGTAACCCCGTTCAGCACGATGCCCCGCTTCGCGAGCGGCGCGACCATCACACCGGCAGGCAGTGTCACCAGCGCGAATACCACGAACGCGACGGCGCCAAGCGCAACCAGCCACCAGACTTTCTTCATGCGGGGTAAATGAGCAATCGCTAGGAGCAGGCCTTGATCGACGACTTCAACCGGCCGCCGGACGATTCAGCACGATGCTGGCGTTGACCTGACCGGGTGTGCCGGTGCGGTCGAATTGAGCCGATTCGACAGTGATGGCCTGATTGAGTTGCAGATTGCCGAGCCAGGTCATCACCAGGTCGAAGGCTGCACCTTCCATGCGCACGCGAATGCCGGTCTCGCCGTTCGGCGTCTGGCCGGTCAATGCAGTGCCCAGACCCGCTTCGCGCGCCGTGCGATCGACGAGAACCACCAATGACTCATTGCTGGGGCCGGCACTCACCGGTGTGCTGGCGCCCAGTGCCTGCATTTCCGGCGCGACACTGCGCAGCCATGCCAGGTCCGCTTCCTTGCGCTCGACTCGGTCAGCGCGGGCCTCGATGGCACTGTAGAAGGGACCGAGAGCCAATACATAAATTGCCGTCAGCAGCACCAGCACGGCGCCCCCCAGCACGATCATGCGTTCGCGGGGTTTGAGTGTGTCGAACCAGTCCTTGAGTTTTTGCATAGCCAGCTCCGGTGTGCCCAGCTCCGATGTACTCAGACGCCGGGCGTCTTGAGGTGCAGACGCGCTTCCGTCTTCGACTCACGCGGTGTCGCCGACTGTATTTCGGCAACCACGCCATGTTGCACGACTGCCTGCTTGATCTTGTCGAGCGCATCGACGGAGGGGGCGAGCACCCGCAATTCGGTGACGTTGTCCCGATAGGACAGCATTTCAATATTGGTGCCGGGCGCTGCATTCATCGCTTCGCCCAGGCTCGACAATGCCGCCATGAGTCCGCCCGCCTGGCCACCACCACGCAGGACCATCAGGCGCGACTCGACCTGCTTGCGCGCCTTCAGGGGATCGGGAATCGGCGCGCCGGGCATGGCCTGCTGAAAGACCGCGGAGATCTCGGCGTCCAGGTGGGTTTCGGCACGTTGATACTTCACATGCTGCCAGCCCTTCACGCCCAGGTGTGCCACGAAAAACACGACGGCCAAGGCGGCCGCATAACGCCACGGTGCGAACGAGACGTTGAGCGTGTTCTTGGTGGCGTATTTGCCCTGCAGCAGATTCACCGGCGCCGACTGTGCGGCATTGGCCGCAAGCAGAGGCAGGGCGCCGCCCGGCATCAGCCGCAACTGCAGACTGGCCACGAATTCGCGCAGGCCTTCCAACAAGTCGCGTTCGCGCTCGTAGTCGTCTTCACCGACATAGATCGTCACATGCTCGCGAGCTTCATCGCCGGAGGCGAGTGCAAGTTGCAGCGCTTCGATCAGCGGCTGGATCTCCAGCACGGCACCGGGGCTTGTCTCACGACGTACATACACCTTGGAATCGTCGATGAGCAGGGTCACGCCATTGGGTGTCGCCGGTAGCACCGCCGTTTCCGCATGCATGCTATCCGGCACCAGACCGGCATCGAGCAAACTCTGCAGCCATGTCGCCATTTGCTGGTGAGAGACGACGACGACCGGCACACCGGCACGCTCATCGCGCTTGCCGACGGCAAAATGCAATGCATCGACATCGCTGGCAAGTTGTTCTTCCAGCGCAAAGGGCACCACCTGCGCCAGCTTGGCACCGCTTTTTACGGGCACGATCGGTTCGGCCACCAACGCATCGGTGCCCGGAATCAGAACCATCACCTTGCGACCGACGCTGAGCGCGGCTGCCTCGCTGAGGGCACCGCAGTACACATCGCTCTGACGCGCGCCGGATTCGTCGATAGCCAGCCATTCGGCGGCTATCTTGTCGCCGTCGGCCTGCGACGCTCCTTTGAGGCGGATGACCAGTAATGACATCGAGATTTCCTACGGTGTGCCTGCGCTTCTCAGAATAGGACGCACTTGACTCTGTTCACGATGCAACAGACTGTACAGAGTGAACTGCGACGTGCCAATGGTTACCAAGATGGAGGCGCGGAAGTAATTGCTGGTCTGCCCGATCACTTTACCTTTGAGGTCGGCCTTGTCATTGTCGTCCAGGCCGGCCTCGAAGTCCGCCACGGTCGGAAAACAGCGTTGTTTGCGGGTGCTGTTGTTGGAGCGTTTCGCGTTCGACCATTGCCGCTTGCTGGTCAGCGCATCCAGCAGTTCGAACGATGCCGTACACACATTGATCGTCGTGCCCACCGGCAGCGCCGCCACATACGGTTCGAGTTTGCGATAACGCGCGAGATCGAAGCCTGCGATTGCCAGTAGTTCGCTGGTGCGCGTGATCGGCATGTTCGGCGTGCGATACGCAGGTGTCAGCGACGAGTACGCAGAGTCCTCGGCGCCGTTCGTGCCTTCGGTTTCGACATCGGTGTCGATCCAGTCGACGATGACGGCCGCCCACTTGTCTTCCAGTTCCAGCAATCCCAATAGCCGTTCGAATTGCTTGACGGCTACCGGATTGCGCACGAGTTTGTTCGACTTCGCATCCTGCATCACCAGATTGTTGAGATTGAATCGACCTTGCATATCCTCCAGTTGGCCCTGGACTTCGCCGCCGTCGTCGACGGGGATGGGCGGAATCGGCGTCGCCCAGGCTTCGGTGAAATCGTCGGTCTGGCTCTTCGACTTGCCACCCTGTTTGGCGTCCGTCGCGAGAATGTCCGCGGCCCAGGCCTCGGCGCCCAGCGCGATTTCAAATCCCTGGTCCAGCGCGAATGCCGTCGCGCTACGACGCTGGTCAAGGTAGGCGTTGAAGGCAACGTCCACGGCCAGAATGGTCGCCAGTGACACGACAAGCACCGCGGTAATCAGCGCCACGCCGCGTTGATGTCGCAATGAACGGTTCACCCGGACACCTCCACGATCCGGCTGACCTTGCCCCAGTCCGCGAGTTCCAGCGTGATTTCCACGGCTAGCGGACGCCGTGCGAGCGCGTCACTCGACCCTGCGGCGATGCCACCGGTGTTGCTGTTGGGTGCGGGCCATTGCTCCTGCCAGTTGCGATTGTTGTCCATGAAACGTAGCTTGATACTACGCACTTCATCGAGCATCACCGCACTGACCGGCTGCGAGGCGAGCGTACGATCGAGCATGACCCAATAGTCGCGCCACAGTTTGTTGTTCGCTAACCGGTAGGCGACGCGCTGCAGTGTCGGCCGGGCCACGCCCGCGGGATTGCTCCATCCCGAATGCGTGAACTCTGCCACTTGCTCGGTGCGTGCATCGGCACGCAACGCCGGCTGCATCCCATCGCCGAGGGGTTCGCGTACCGGCCGCGGCTCGATCGACATGAAATCCAGCGACAGCCTCTGCATGGTTGACTGGATCGCGCGCACCCGCGTCATGCTTTGTTCCAGCCGGCGGCTCTGGCGCGACAGCTCGTTGTATCCGCTCAGCGCGAGCGTGCTGACTACCGCGAACAACGCGACGGCCACCATGACTTCAATCAGCGTAAAGCCGCGAGCCGACCGACCTACAGGGAAGTAGGAAGTGCCGAGCTGTGTCGGGAACACAGCCGGCCGACCTACAGGGAGGTGGGAAGTGTCGAGCTGTGTCGGGAACACAGCCGACCGACCTGGGGCGCGCCGTTTCATTGCTCGCGGTC
>JAIBJL010000114.1 GCA_020029545.1 Gammaproteobacteria bacterium | reverse complement strand
CTTTGACGCCACCTGCCGTAAGCTCTATCGATTCCTGCTGGACTCGAAATACCCGCCCAACTGAGATTTCACGCCCACAGATTCCCCGGACGATCCACTAAATAGACGGCCAAATTGGCGTGATGCAATACGACGTCGGTGCGTCGATTTCTGGCGTAATCACATTTTGACCCGCTTGTTGCACTTCATTCTCCCTGAATCTCTGCAATGGATAGATTGCACGCGGCTGTTGACGGAGACACGCTACTGTTTGAGATCGGTACCGTCAGCTTTAGCAAGATGGCCATGCGGAGGGAGTCACATGTCGCAGTCACCGGGTGCCTCGCGATGAGGGAAGTCATTCGCATCAAGTACTACAGCATTCGAACTGAGGCTGCATACCTGCAATGGGTTCGTCGACTGAATCGCGGTGGTCGCGGAGTGGTCAGTCCATTCGATATGAGCTGAGTTCGTGACGCCGCTTTACTCCGCGACCTGCGCCCATCAATTCTGAATTTCAAATGTCGTGGCAGGCTGCGGATAGGAAACTCAAACCGCCGTTGCTCAGCCTGCTCGACCCGAGTATTTCGTAGAACGGACGACACCACCCCTGCTATACAAAGCTCACAGCATCACAATGCAGCGAGCTTCGGCAATCCCAGCAGATCCGCAAGCTCACCGTGATCAGCGAAAATGTGATCCGGTTCGGTGGCACGCAGACGTGCCACATCGTGGAAGGCGGATTCGCCTGCCGGCAGATACAGCGCGGTGCGCGTGCCTGCGGCCTTGCCGGCGAGAATATCCACGTGCGAATCGCCCACCATGATGGCCTCGTGCGGTTCGCGCCGCAGTTCTGCCAGCGCCGTCAGTACCGGTTCGGGATGCGGCTTGTAGTTCGGTACATCGTCGCCACAGATGATGGAATCGAACAGCTCATGTACCAGTAACCGCCCGAGCACATCGACGATCAGATGTCGCGGTGCGGATGTCACCAGCGCAACCTGCACATCGTGCGTTCGGCAGTGTTCGATCAACGGCTGGGCCAGCGGAAACAGAATGGCGTCGGCGAACGCCTGCTTGAGACCGATATCGACCTGCTCGCGGAGCTGCTCGCCCGTAAATGTGCCGAACGCCTTCGCGACCACCGGCCAATCGCGAAACATGCAGCGCTGCAGGACGTCTTCGTCGCTGAGCTGGTAGCCAAAATGCGCCAGCGCGATCTGGTATGCCTTGACCCATAGCGGCAACGACGGCGCGAGCGTGCCGTCGAAATCAAAAAGAATGGCGCGGAGGCGAGGCAGTCTGGTCACGGATGGGAAGAGTGGACGGATGGATAGGCTGTAGGCCGGAATGGCGCTAAGTTAAGCGCGCGTGCCGCCTTTCTTCACCTCTCCCCTTGGGAGAGGTCGTGCGGAGCACGGGTGAGGGGAAGCGCACCGCGCCTGTTGACGCTGTCGCGTCTCCCCTCACCCGCACCGTGTGCGACCTCTCCCAAGGGGAGAGGTGAAGAAAGACTCCGATTCGGCTTAACTTAGTGCCATTCGGCTGTAGGCTGTAGGTTGAGAGTACTCTGCACCGGATTGTCGGGTCGATCAACGGCCACTTAAAGCATTAACTTCCGTTTCTGGCTACAGCCTACAGCCCACAGCCTTAATTTCTTCCCCCTCATTCCTTCCAGCCGAACGATCGTGTGACGGCCTTCTGCCACGAGGCATACAGATCGCCACGCTGCGACTTCGACATCTGCGGCGACCAGGTTTTCTCGACGCCCCAATTGCGCTTGAGGTCTTCGATGCTACCCCAATAGCCGGTGGCGAGTCCGGCGGCATACGCCGCGCCCAGTGCCGTCGTTTCAGTGATACGCGGGCGCACGACTTGCGCATCCAGCATGTCGGCCTGAAACTGCATCAGCAGCTCGTTGCCGACCATGCCGCCATCGACACGCAATGTGGTCAGGCGAATTCCGGAATCCTGCTCCATGGCAGCAATGACATCGCGTGTCTGGTAGGCGGTGGCTTCCAGCGCCGCACGAGCGATGTGAGCTTTATTCGCGAAGCGCGTGAGTCCGGCAATCACGCCGCGCGCATGATCCTTCCAGTACGGGGCGTACAACCCGGAGAACGCGGGGACGATATAGACATCGCCGTTGTCCTGCACACTGCTTGCGAGTGCCTCGATGTCGCTGCTGTGGGCAATGATGCCGAGATTGTCGCGCAGCCACTGCACCAGTGCCCCGGCAATGGCGATCGAACCTTCCAACGCATAACAGGCCGGCGCTTTGCCGAATTGATACGCCAACGTCGTGACCAGGCCGGCACCGGAAACTACCGGTTTCTCGCCGGTGTTCATCAACAGGAAGCAGCCCGTGCCATAGGTGTTCTTCGCTTCGCCGGCGGCAAAGCAGGTCTGCCCCACCAGCGCTGCATGCTGATCGCCAAGGATTCCCGCAATCGGCACGCCGGCCAGTACGCCATGGGAAATCTCGCCATACACTTCGCTCGACGAGGCAATGCGCGGCAGGACGCCACTGGGAATGTCGAAGACCCGCAGCATCGACTCGTCCCATTGCAATGTCGCAAGATTCATCAACTGCGTGCGACTCGCATTCGTGACGTCGGTGACGTGCGTCTTCGTCAAGTGCCACAACAGCCAGCTGTCGATGGTGCCGAAACACAGCTCGCCGCGTTCGGCACGCTCGCGTGCCTGCGGGACGTGATCGAGCAGCCACCGCAACTTCAGACCGCTGAAGTAGCTGGCCATCGGTAACCCCGTGACTTCGCGGAAGCGATCCTTGCCGGCCTGACTTGCAAAGTAGGCCACGAGTGCATCGACCCGTGTGTCCTGCCAGACCAGCGCGTTGTGCAACGGTTCGCCGCTGCGGCGATCCCACAGGACTGTCGTCTCGCGCTGGTTCGTGATGCCGATCGCCAGCAGATCGCGTGCCGTGAGGTTGACGGCCTGTAGCGCCTGTTCAATCACGGCATCGGTGTTACGCAGAATTTCCTGCGGCGAATGCTCGACCCAGCCCGGTTGCGGATAGATCTGGCGATGTTCCCGCTGAGCCGAGGCAACGATCCTGCCTTCTCGATCGAACACCATGAAACGGGTGCTGGTGGTGCCCTGGTCGATCGCGCCGATATACCGCGTCATGACGCTTGCCGCGGGCTGACGCCAATCACTGCTTCACGACGCATGTCGAAAAGCACGCGCCACCACGGCTCCGCGCCTTCCCACGATTCGCTGTTTCTCCGCAAGGCATGCATGGCGCTGGTCTCTGCAGGCTTGCCTTTCAGATGCCTCGCGAGATCCGGCAGCAGTTCGCGGAGCGCATCGACGGTAAGTGCGGCCATTTCCTCTGCACCCAGCGGCGAGAAGTGCGTGTTGTCCTCGATCCCTTGCGGATAGTTCGGATTTGTTCCGGGCGCAAGGAACAGAAACAATTTCTTCGATTCTTCGACACCGTATTCCCGCAACACCCGCGCGCTGCCGCGATGCATGTCGATCAGCGCCACACTCTGCTCGGCCGCGAGCTTGCGCACGATCTGCGGATAGGGCCCGTGGGTGTCCTGCAGTTCGCCGCGGTCGTCGAATTGGCGCCGCATGACCGGTGTCAACAGTACCGGGGTTGCCTGGCGCGCACGAACATCGGCCACAAAGCCGGCGAGATTGCGCCGGAAGTCGTCGGGCGGCGTGTAGCTGTCCTTCGCTTGCCGCCCATCGTTGTGGCCGAACTGAATGAACACATAGTCGCCCGGACGCACCTTGTCGATCAGCGACTTCCAGCGTCCCGCTTCGATGAAGGTGCGGGTGCTGAGACCGTCGCGGGCATGGTTCTCGACGCTGACGCCTGCGTCGAAGAATTTCGGCAGCTTCTCGCCCCAACCGGTTTCCGGCCGCCGCTCTTCGAGCTTTTCCGCCATCGTGGAATCGCCCGCCAGGTAGATCGTTACCGACGCAGTGCCTGAGGCGACCGCGCAGAGCGGCCACAGCAGCAGCCAACCAGCCAGAATGCGCATGCGCCCCCCGTAGCGTCTGTCGTCGTGCGCTAGGGTGGCGCCGGGCAATCGACACGTCAATCAGCGCAAGCAGCCGAGGTAGTGCGGAAAATCGGGCGTAATGTGGGGGTGTCCATCATTCTCCGTCATTCCCGCCTACTGCCTTATCACAGCAGCGGCAATTGCGAGCGCTTCGGCGACGGCGACAGTTTGCGCAGCGGTTCGTCCCGGCGCAGGACTTCGACGAATTCGTTACCCGGCAGCGGCGCCCCGAAGTAGTAGCCCTGCAACTCATCGCAGTGATTGGCGCGCAGGAATTCCAGTTGCTGTTCGGTTTCCACGCCTTCGGCCACCACCTTCAAGCCAAGGTTGTGCCCGAGTGCAATGACGGTGCGCACGATCGTCGCATCGTCGACATCGTTGGCGATGTCATGCACGAACGATCGATCGACCTTCAAGCGGTCGACGGGAAAGCGTTTCAGATAGCTGAGGCTGGAATAGCCGGTACCGAAATCGTCGATCGACATCTGCACTCCCAGATCGTTCAGCTCATTCAGCATGGCGATGAACTGATCGGCGTCGTGCATGACCGCGCTTTCGGTGAGTTCGATTTCCAGATAGCGGGCCTCGAGACCGGTGTCGCGCAACACCTCGCCGATGGTCTGCACGATATCGTCCTGTCGGAACTGTCGGACCGACACGTTGACGGAGACGATGAAGGGCGGCAGGCCGGCATCTTGCCACGCCTTGTTCTGAGCACAGGCCTCCCGCAACACCCAGCGACCGATCGGCACGATCAAGCCGATTTCCTCCGCGACGGGAATGAATCGTGACGGCGGCACGTTTTCCTGATCGGCGCAGTTCCAACGCAGCAGGGCTTCGGCACCGATGATGCGGCGCGAATGCATATCCACGCGCGGCTGATAATGCAGGCTGAACTGGCCGCGTTCGAGCGCACGTCGCAGCTTGTTTTCCAGTTCCAGCCGTTCGGTAATCAGCGCATTGAGTTCGGCCGTAAAAAACTGGAAATTATTGCGACCCTTCTCCTTGGCCCGATACATCGCCGAGTCGGCATGTTTCAGCAGCGCCTGCGCCGTCGCGCCATCGTCCGGATACAGCGCCACGCCCATGCTGCAGGTGATGTTGAAGTCGCCTTGCGAGATAGTCCACGGTTGCGAGATTTCCGACAGCATCCGTTCGAGTACGACCGCAATGCTTTCCGGGTCGCCATGGCCGTTGATCAGCAACACGAACTCATCGCCACCCAGGCGCGCCACGGTATCGGTATCGCGCACGCTCGCACGCAGCCGCTCGGCCATTGCGCGCAGCAGCTCATCACCGACGTGATGCCCGAGACTGTCGTTGATGTACTTGAAGCGATCCAGATCCACGAACACGACAGCCAGCCGGCTGCCATGACCGGACGCGTTCAGAATTGCCTGCTGCAGACGATCGTTGAGCAATGAGCGATTGGCGAGCCCGGTCAGCGTGTCGTAGTTCGCCTGCTGTTCGATACGCGCTTGGTAAAGCTTGCGTTCGGTGACGTCTTCGACCGTGCCTTCATAGCAGGCCAGTTCGCCGCTGGCATCGTAGACGGCGCGCGCATTCTCGGAGATCCAGATGACTTCGCCGTTCTTCTTGTACACCTGGGATTCGAAGCCGCTGATCGACCCTCGTGCGCGGACCAGCGCCATGAATTGCTCACGACGCTTCGGGTCGACGTACAGTTCGTTGCGGATGTCCTTGCGCGACTGAATCAGTTCCGGCGGCGAATCGAAGCCATAGATTCGTGCCAGCGCCGGATTCGCATCCAGGTATTGGCCGTCGAGCGTGGTGCGAAAGATTCCTTCGAGTGCGTTTTCGAACAGTTGATAGTAACGACGCTCGGCCTCGCGCAAGGCCTGGCTGGATTCCTTGCGCTCGGTCACGTCCTGAATGATGCCCTCGATCGCCGCTAGTCGACCCTGCAGATCGAATACGCCCGTACCGCGCTCCCACACCCAACGTATGCCGCCAGTGGCATGAAAGATCCGGTACTCGCAATCGAAGCGCTTGCGCAACGTCAGTCCGCCGACCACTTCTTCGCGGACGCGATCGCGGTCTTCCGGATGCATGATCGACAGATAGGACAGGCGCTTATTGAGCAGAAGATCCTGGGCATCGTAGCCGGTCAATGCACGACACCCCTCGCTGACGAATTCCATGGTCCAGTCTGCATCGTCGCGACAGCGATAGACCATGCCATCTAGATTGCCGAGCAGCGTGCGCAGCATGCGACCGGTATCGCCGCGCGCCACGGTCGAATCGAATGAGGACGGATCGGCCGGTGCTTCAGGCTGCAACTCGCCATGCGGCGGTCGTACCACCGTGCGTACGTTGGCGTGCGCTTGCAGGTCGGGCGCAGGATTCAGCGTCTTGGCGGAAGACTTCATGCCAGTCATCAGGGTTGAAGGATGCGTCAGTCGACTTTGGTTCGTTGCCCACGCGCTGCATCCCTGAGCCTATCACCGGCACTGGCACTGGGCGTCCTCACGATCGTTGCCGATCGGGCGGGCAGCCATGCGTTCAATGCGAATGCAGCAGATAAATAGCAGTACCGGGCGACCGATGACCGGCGCTTTGTCACAGATTTGATGCAATGCGGCGAAAACAAGGCTGACGGCAGCAGCAATTCACAGGATCTCGGCGTTCAGGCCGTCACCAAGGCCGGCGATGCGGTCAACAACCTCACCACCACCTCCGTCCGGGAAGGTGCCAGCTCATTGGCAAGCGGTGCCGGTTCGGTCACCGAATCACTGAATGAAAAAGCCGTCCGCGCTTCGACTCGCTCACGGCCACTGTGAACATCGGCGTGGCATCGCTGGAAATGCAGATTCATCGCGACCCGGTCATGATCTCCGATAGCAGGCCTCGCGACCTCTTCAACTGTCAGCACTGCCGGTGAGCCATAGCAGCGTGACATCACGGCGTTCATCCGCGGCGTATCGGCAGGAGGCGCAACCGCTGCTCCGCACTCTGCGTTGTAGCTCACCACGATGGCGAAAGATGTCACGGCAGCGATCACCACAACGCCGACAACGCTGAGGATTCGATATCGCAACTTCATACCCGCGCTCCTTCCCTAATCGCTGTGGTGCAACGTGCCCTCGCAGGATCGCGACTGTCGTGACAAGCCGGGCGCAACCATGTCCGCATGCCATCGCCATGACCACCGGTTTGCGACCGGCGACGCTCCCACGCGACTGAAGCACGTTCCACGCGGATGAGCGACAATCGACCTCAGTCTTCGTTGTCTGCCGCGCGCGAATCGCAGTCGCGTTTGTCTTATAGTCGCGGACATGGCGCTCGCTGCTGATTCGCTGCAATCGAAAGGGCTCGCCCGGATTCTGGGCTGGGGACAACTCGATGCAGCGCAGTTCGCCCAGGTCCATCGCTCCGTGGTCGTCAATCTGCACGCGATCAGCCATGTCACGCGCGGTGCCAACGAGACTGCCGATATTCACCTGAAAAAACGCGACGATATACTGCCCGTGAGCCGCAGCTACCTGCACTTGTTCCGGCAGATGTGAACCCAGGAACCTCGATAGGAACGAGCATGAAATTCATCTTCGAAGTACACCTCAAGCCGGGCCATACCGTGGCGGAGTACGCCGATGCCTGGATGCGCGCGAGCGCCATTATCCAGACCGCGCCGGGTGCGCGTGGCACACGTCTCCATCGTAAAATCGGTCATCCCGATGTGCTGATGGCGATTGCCACCTGGGAATCGAAACCGCAGCGCGATGCCCGCGATGACTTTCTCAAGCCCGACGCAGCCATGCGTGCCGTGCTCGACGAGCACACAGCCATCGTGGATTTCAAGGTCGTCGGCGAATATGAGGAAGCTGAGTGGATTGTCGAGCCGCCACAGTGATATCGCGTGCGGGCGTGGCGATTGCTGCATATCGCAGTGGCCCGCCCGGCAAGAGTGCATCGAACGGATAGCAGGTCAGTAGTGTCAGCGTCGTTCCGTCCGCCGCGATGTTCAGGTAGTCGCGACGGATATCGATGACTTCACCCGAACGCATTTCGTACTCGTGGACCTTGCGATCGGGCGTTTGCAATACGATGCGCGTTCCCTTGCGTAGTTCCTGCAAAAACCTGAAATGCGTATCGCGATGCGCGGCAATGATCGAATTGCCGGTCGTGCCCGGCGCCGCACTGCCGCTGACATAGCCCGGTCCGAACGCGAGGCTGCGACCCGACGCATCAGCCAGCACATAGAGATCCACGTGGTAGGCCGGAACCTGTAATCGTGCGATGGGCCAAGTGTCGGCCCAAGGCCACGGTCGCACCTCGGATTCGCCGCGCAGGGTCCGCGTCCAGGCAGAGGCAATGAGCTGCTGAGCTGCAAATGCCTTCGCGTGAATATACAGCCCGCTGCCGATCTGCCAGATTCCGAGGGCCGCCAGCGCAGCCACCCAGCACCGACGCGACCACCAACTCATATGCTCGGGCGCTTGCCGATGCAGCGTATGCCGAACGCAGTCAATAGCAACAGAACACCGAGCAGCAACTGCAGTGGGGCCAGTGTCGCGGTCTTCGGCATCGCGACTGTCGGCCATGCCGATCCTTGCGGCTTGGTGTTGGCAATTCGATGCGATTCGAGTTGCTCATTGGCAGCTCGCGCTGGTGTGCGGTCAACGGCAACCAGGCTGGTGTATTGAGTCACGAGGCCGTACTGCAAAGCCAGCGGCACAACCTGCGATCGGATCGAACTTTCATCGACATTGCTGGCACGCAAATCCATCAGGCCTTCCACCTTGCGCCGTGCCCACAGTGTCGACACGCCCTGCCGATCGGCGCGCTCATTCAACGAAAACTGCCGGGTCCATGCCGTCGCGCTGGTGCCGCTGATCGCAAGCGTTCCGCGTAGTGAGCCCGTCACACGGGCGGTCACGACAACCGGCTCACCAGCGTACAAATCGGCGATGCTTGACGGCGCATAGTCCGCCGTAACACCCGCGGGCCATTGCACCTGAATGTTCGTCAGCACCGGGTGCTCGAGCTTGCGCAGCAGATCGCTCATGCGCTCGTCGACTTCCGAGGTCGAACCGATATACGTGAACGTGCCACGCCCCATCTGCGCTGCCTTGCGCATAAAGGCTCCATTCGGCGCCGAGCCAATGCCGACGGTGAACAGGCGCGCCGCACCGAGCTTTTCGTTGATGAGCTGCATCAGCTCGTCTTCGTTCCCGACGGCACCATCGGTGATGAACACGATCTGTCGCAGAAACTCGCCGCGCGTCGGCATCTGCAGGGCTGCTTGCAACGCCGGGTACATTTCCGTGCCGCCGTTGGCCCGCAGGCCGTGCACATACTGTTTCGCTCGCTCCACATCGCGGGCTGTCGATTGCACCGGTTCAGGAAACAGCGTCTCGTAGATCGAATTGAACTGGATGACGTCGAAGCGATCCTGAGGTTTGAGCGTCGAAAGCCCGTTCAACAGCGCTGCCCGCGCCTGAGAGATCGACTCTCCGCCCATGGAACCCGAGGTGTCGATAATGAAAATGACCTCGCGCGGCGTAGCAATGCGACTGGTCTCATGCGGCGGCATGAACATGAGCAGCACATGCTCTCCCGCATCGGTACGTTCGCGAAACAGCGATGCGCCGGGTTCACCCTGTACTGTCGGCACCCACGACAACTCGAAGTCGTGTTCCGGCGCTGCGGTCTCATCCTTCAATCGCAGATGATAGCGACCGTCACGCGTCGTCATGGACAATGGGTGATAAGCACTGCGAACGTTGTCGATGGGCACGCCGGCATCGATGTCGATATCGAAGCTGACACTCTGGCGGGCGAGGTCGGCGGCCGCCAGTTGCGGACTCAGATCGGCCACGGTAGCCATATCGTGCGCATTGCTCGATCGAGCACTGATGTCGCCGACCGGCGATTCCGCCGTAATCAACTCCGATGCCGTCCACTGCGTGTTCTGCACAATCGCCCCGGGCAGGTAACGCGGCGTGATCGTGAGCGGAAATCGCAGGCTGTAGCGGCCGGCCTGCTGGTCGATGATCTGCAGATAGCCGATCGTCACTTCGATCGATTCATGCGGACCGACGTTCGCTACCGAAGTCCGGAACAGGTTGGCTCGATGCTGCTGTACGAGGCTTGCGTGCTGACCGGCGGCTTTGGCCTGATCATAAAGCTGCTGGGCGGCCACCTTCTCCTTGATCTCGCCCACGATGACCCGTTCGCCAACCAGCATCCGCAACGTATCGACAGCCGCATTTTCAGGCAACGGAAACGCATACAACCCTTCGACCCATTGATCTTCCGGGTTCTCGAAACGCTGCGTGACTTCGACGCGGGCGATGATGCCGCTGATCTGCATGCGTACCTGGGTATGCAGGCGCGGCGCCTCGAACGAACTACCGACCTGGTTGTGAAAGGTTAGCGACCCCGAGCCGGGATCGGCTTCCCCCGCTATCAAGGGTTTTTGGCCCAGCACGAAGAGCACCAGCAGCGCGCAGAGGAAGTGAGCTTTATTCCAAACTTGCGGCTGCCAGATCTGCCGTCGCCGTAGTTTGCCGGCCGGCGCCGCGAGGGGCGATTCCGACAGGGTGGTCGGCGGCCACTGCCGCTGTTTGCGCAGCAGCGCACCATAGCAGCGATAAATCTTCGAATTCTGGTTGTCCATGGCGCTTCATCCCGCAATTGTTTTGATGCGGAATGCATTGCGCGACACAAAAGCGGCCCCGCGGCGCGGCCTTGAGACAAGCTGCTGATGGATTGTGGCGAATCATGGCGAGCGAGGAACCGATTTCACATTACTGCAAAGCAAACACTGCACTCTCCGCCAGCGATTCACAGGCAACCGGTGCTTGTGAAGCAAGACTCGTCAACACATTCCGTCGATCTGCAGGAAGTCATGATGCTCATCAGTAAGTTGTTCGGGTCACTGCTGGCGCTTGTCGTCTCCATCAGCGCACTCGCGGCGCCCGATGTTCGCATCAGCGAACTGCACTACGACAACACCGGCACCGACAGCGGCGAGGCGATCGAAATCTCGGGCCCGGCGGGGACGAATCTCAGCGGCTGGCAGATCGTCCTTTACAACGGCAATGATGGCGCGTCGTACAACACAACAGCGCTGAGTGGAACCGTTCCCGCATCCTGCAATGCTCGTGGCGTGCTGGTGTTCAACTACGCAACGAACGGTATCCAGAACGGGAGTCCGGACGGCGTGGCCCTCGTCGATGGCAGCGGTACCGTCGTCGAGTTTCTCTCGTACGAAGGGGTCATGGCGGCGACCAACGGTCCCGCGATCGGATTGTCTTCCACCGACATCGGCGTCGCGGAGGCTGGGAGCGAAGCGGTGGGCCAGTCTCTGGCTCGCACTGTCAACGACACCTGGATCGGCCCGGCGGCCAACACCTTTGGCGTCTGCAATGACGAAGGCGAGCCGACGCCCCCGGCGGTCGTCGCGAGCGTCACCGTCACGCCGATGTCAGCCACGATCAACGCAGGTGCAACCCAATCGTTCACGGCAAGCGCGCGCGATGCGTCTGATAACTCGATTCCCGGCATCGCGTTCTCGTGGACCAGCAGTGCGCCGTCGGTCGTAACGGTCAGCGCCAACGGTGTTGCAACTGCCATTGCGGTGGGCGATGCGATGATCACGGCAGCCGCGCCGAACGGCGTCGTCGGCACCGCGGCGCTGCATGTCGACAGCACGCCGCCCACCGGCACAGCGGACCTGCGTTTCGATGAGATTCACTATGACAACGAGGGTACCGATGCCGGCGAAGCCATCGAGATCGAAGGTCCGGCGGGCACCGATGTCACTGGCTTCACCATTGTGCTGTACAACGGCGACGGGGGCGCGACATACAACACGCAGACATTGAGCGGCACGATTCCCGCGACCTGCGGCGCACGGGGTGTCATCGCAATCAACTATCCGGTGAATGGCATTCAAAATGGTCCCGA
>JAIBJL010000113.1 GCA_020029545.1 Gammaproteobacteria bacterium | reverse complement strand
CCCATGACGATCGGTGCAACTCGCGTCGGATCGGCGCCGTCGTTGTAGACGACGATCGCGCGCGCACCGGCCGCTTGTGCAGTCAGATATTTATCGATGAATCCACATACACCGCGAACGATGAACGCCACCTTGCCGGCAATCTGCGCGGCGTTGGTCAACGGCGTGCAGCCATTGGCAGGCACGGCATTCACCAGATCACCGGCAATAGGGCCGGTCTGTTTGAAGGTTGACGGGCCGGCGCCTTCCAGCGATGCGTAAGTGCCGGCGACATCAGCGGGCGCGGTGACCGTGAAGCGCACGTGCAAGCGACCGCCCGGCGTCGTCGCAGCGGTGGAGATGGCAGAACTCGCCACACCCGGCGCTCCCGTCACGTACGGCGTATTGCCTTCGTTGCCGGCCGACGTGGCGACGATGATGCCGACCGCCGCTGCGTTGTTGGTCGAGATGGCAGACGGATCGCTGGGCTCGCCCAACGCCGAACCCAGACTCATGTTGATCACGTCGAGGTGATCGCTCATGTCGCCGTCCTGGTTGGGGTCCATCGCCCATTCGATGGCGAGCGACGTCAGATCGGTACTGCTCTCGCCATCGCCGAATACCTTCAGCGCATACAGATCGGCGGCCGGCGCCACGCCGGCCCCGATGCTGCCGCTGACACCGATGCCTGCCGCCGTGCCGGCGACATGCGAGCCGTGACCCTGGCGGTCCAGCGGATCGGCGTCGGGCAGGGGTGTCGATGTTTCGGGATCGCGCGCATCGTACTGGGCGCCGGCGAAATCCCAGCCGCCTTTCACTTTCGCCGTGGGAAATGATCCGGGTTCAATCGTGTTGGGATCGTTCGCGTCGTATGCGGCGCTCGTTCCCGGCCCGCCGAAGTCGGCGTGCGTGTAGTCGATACCGGAATCAATGATGCCGATCTTGACATTCTCGCCTTTGCCCAGCGACTGCCACACTGCCGGCGCGCCGATCCAGGGAATGCTGTCGATGTTGTCGAGCGTGTGAATTTCCACGCGACCGACCGAGCGCACGCCGGTCATCGCGCGCAGACTGGCGAGTTGTGAGGGACGCACGCGAACGCGAAACCCATTGGCGGCGACGCGTTGTGCGGAAAGAATTTCGGCGCCGTAGCCCGCAATCAGCGGCTTCAGCCGAGATTGCTGATCCGTGACGCGCTGCGCCTGCGTGCGCTGAGCATCGGGGGCAGCGTAGTTGCCATGGGCAGCGACGCTTTGGGCGTTGAGTTCTGCGACCGCGGGTTCGTCGAGACGGACGAACACCTGGATGCGTCCCTGGCTGTCGGTAATTTCCTTGCCATGCAAGCGCAGCGATTGGCTGGCGGGGCGACCTCGTGGTGCGGTATCAGCGGCATGGATCGAAGGTGATGCGATCGATGCAGCGAGCAAGAGTCCGACGGCCGACGCGCGCAGCGGCTGGAGTGATCCTTGGTCCATGGAAGAAGTTTCCGTCAGCTTGTTGTTGCCAGGCACGGCGTTGCGGTGGGGCGTTGCGGCGGGGCGCTGCGATGGGCTGAAGCAATCGACAGCAGCATCGCAAACTCGACGTCGCAAACTACGCACAGCGTCGCGACGGAACCTAACCTACGCGTGGCGCGAATTCAATCGAGTAAAATTTCGCCGGTCTGAAGGTTGGACTGTAGGTCGGACTTCAGTCCGACAGACACTTCCCGATTCTGACTGTCAGGCGAGTTCGCTCAGCCAGTCACGCGGACGCAGAAAATCGCGGTAAAGCCGCGCTTCAGGCGATTGCGGTTCGGGATGCCAGTCGTATTCCCAACGCACCAACGGTGGCAGCGACATCAGGATGGATTCGGTGCGCCCGCCGGACTGCAGGCCGAACGAGGTACCGCGGTCGTATACCAGATTGAATTCGACGTAGCGTCCGCGACGGTAGAGCTGGAACTGGCGTTCGCGCTCGCCGTAGGGCGTGTCCTTGCGCCGCGCCACGATCGGCATGTAGGCGTTCAGAAAACTGTTGCCGATGCTACGTTGATACGCGAAGCAGCGCTCAAAGCCCCAGTCGTTGAGATCGTCAAAGAACAGGCCGCCCACACCGCGCGTCTCGTTGCGATGCTTCAGGAAGAAGTAGCGATCGCACCACTCTTTGTGCTTCGTGTACACCGCATCGCCGAACGGTGCACAAGCTTCACTTGCGACGCGATGCCAATGCAACACGTCTTCATCGAAAGGATAGTAGGGCGTGAGATCGAAACCTCCACCGAACCACCACGACGCCGCGGCCGATGCGGGCTGTGCCGAGAAAAAGCGGACATTGGCATGCGTCGTCGGAATGTAGGGATTGCGCGGATGCATGACGATCGACACGCCGGTGGCGACCCAACTGGCACCGCCCAGTTCCGGGCGCTGCGCGCTCGCGCTCAGCGGCAAATGCGAACCCATGACATGCGAGAAGTTGACGCCGGCCTGTTCGAACACGGCGCCGTCGCGTAGCACGCGAGTGTCACCGCCACCGCCTTCGGGGCGCTGCCAGGTATCACGCCGGAACGCAGCCCCGCCGTCCATGGTCTCGACGGCCGTACAGATGGCGTCCTGCAACTCGTGCAGGTACTGGAGAACCGCGTCCGTATCCGGGTTGGATGTGGCTTGAGTGGACATGAGTCGGCCAGAGCGAACAGGGCCTGCCTATTTCGACGCTTTCTTCGCCGCAGCTTTCACCTTTGCTTTGGGCTTCTTTGCAGCCGTCGGTGCAGGTGCTGTCTTGGTCGCTGTCTTCTTCGCCGCACTCTTGGCGGCGATCTTCAGCGGCTTCTCGGCAACGGGCGCGGGCGCCGCAACGCTCGCCGTTTTCTTGGCGGCGGTCTTCTGCCCGAAGCGCCCGCCCTTCGGGCGCACCGGCGCGGCAGCGATCAGCTCCTTGCACTCATCGAGTGTCAAGGTCTTCGGATCGCGATCCTTCGGAATCTTGGCGTTCTTCACCCGGTCGGTGATGTACGGGCCGTAACGGCCGTTGAGCACCTGGATGCCGGCTTCCGGGAAATCGAGGATGGTGCGATTGGCATCGAACTCTTCTTTGGCCTGGATGAGCTCCAGTGCGCGCGGCAGCTCGACGGTGTACGGATCGTCGTCCTTGATCGAGACGAACTTCTTCGCGCCGTACTGCACGTACGGACCGAAGCGACCAATCGCCACCCTGATGGGCTCGCCGCTGCCGGTCGTGCCGACAGTGCGCGGCAGTTTGAACAGTTCGATGGCCTCGTCGAAGGTCAGGGCATCCATGCGCTGATGCGGACGCAGACTGGCGAACTTCGGTTTCTCTTCGTCGTCCTTGGTGCCGATCTGCACGAAGGGACCGTACTTGCCGTAGCGCACCGAGAGCGGCTTGCCGGAAGCAGGGTCGATGCCGAGCTGACGAGCTTCGGATACATCGTCGCGAGTCGTCGACTTGTCGACGTGATCGACCTGCGTCTTGAATTCCTTCCAGAAGCGGTCGAGCACCGGCACCCAGGCTTCCTTGCCGTCGGCAATCTCGTCCAGATCGTTTTCCATTTTGGCGGTGAAGCCGTAGTCGATGTAGTGCTCGAAATTGCGGGTCAGGAAGCGATTGATGATCTTGCCCAGATCGCTAGGCACGAAACGACGATTGACCAGTTCCGCGTACTTCTTGCCGGTCAGCGTCTGAATGATGCTGGCGTAGGTCGACGGTCGACCGATGCCGTACTCTTCCAGCGCTTTCACCAGGCTCGCTTCGGAGAAGCGCGGGGGCGGTTCGGTGAAGTGCTGTTCAGGCCGGATGGTCAGCAGCTTCAAGGCATCGCCGACTTCCATCGGCGGCAGGATGCGATCGTTGTCGTCATCGCTCGTATCGTCCATGCCTTCCTTGTAAACGGCGATGTAGCCCGGCTTCACCAGCGTCGAGCCGTTGGCGCGCAACACGGCCACTGCGCCGTCGCGCTGCTGCCGGTTGCCGGGCACGATGTCGATGGCCACCGTGTCGTAAACCGCAGGCTCCATCTGGCTCGCCACGGCGCGTTTCCAGATCAGGCTGTAGAGCTTCAGCTGATCCGAATCGATCTTGCCTTCGAGTCGCTCCGGTGTGATCGCAGCGGATGTCGGTCGCACGGCTTCGTGCGCTTCCTGCGCATTCTTCGACTTCGTCTTGTAGACGCGCGGCGTTTCCGGTACCGATTCGGCGCCGTAGGTCTTGGCAATGACCTCACGAATTTCCTGCACGGCCTCGTTCGCCATGTTGACCGAGTCGGTACGCATGTAGGTAATGAGACCGACCGCGCCCTCGCCGAAGTCGACACCTTCATACAGTGCCTGCGCGGTGCGCATGGTGCGCTGGGCGCCGAAGCCGAGCTTGCGTGAGGCTTCCTGCTGCAAGGTGGACGTCGTGAACGGCGGCGAGGGATTACGACGACGCTGTTTGCGATCGATCGAGACCACCTGCAACGCACCATGAGCTGCGCTTTCGATGGACGAGCGAACTTCGTTCGCCGAGTCTGCCGTCGTGACCGTGAACTGCTCGACCTTGCTGCCGCGATACTCGATCAGACGGGCAGGGAACTGATGCGGTGTTTTTTCCGCATCGATGTCGACGGTCCAGTATTCGCGAGCAACGAACTTCGCGATTTCGTCTTCGCGTTCGCAGATCAGTCTCAGTGCCGGACTTTGCACGCGGCCGGCCGAGGCGCCGGGCAGGCCGGCTTTCTTCCATAGCAGCGGCGAGATGTTGAAGCCGACCAGATAATCGAGCGCACGACGTGTCTGTTGCGCATCGACCAGGTCCTGCGAAATCGCACGCGGTTCCCTGATCGCTGCGAGAATCGCATTCCTGGTGATTTCGTAGAACACGACGCGATGCACATCCTTCTTGTCGAGTGCCTTGAGTTCGCCGAGCAGTTCCACGAGGTGCCAGGAGATCGCTTCACCCTCGCGGTCAGGGTCGGTCGCGAGATACAGTGCGTCGGCCTTCTTGAGCGCTCGCGCGATTGCCTGTACGTGTTTCTCGTTCTTTTCGAGAATGCGATAGCTCATCGCAAAGCCACGCTTCGGGTCGACCGCGCCCTCCTTGGGGATCAGGTCGCGAACGTGACCATAGGATGCGAGTACCTCGAAATTCTTTCCGAGATACTTCTTGATGGTTTTCGCCTTGGCGGGCGATTCCACGATGACGAGGTTCTTCTGCTCCATAAAAAAGAAAACCGCGGCGGTGCGCGGTGCATCAATTCCGGTAAATGTGAATCCGCTCGATCAGTGTCAAAAAATCCTTCCGGGCAACCGGTTAGCCGTTACGACCGGCGCCGGGCCGGACGCGTACGGCTTTAGTGAACCACATCCAGGCGGTTGTCGAATACCAGATCTTCCATCCGCAGGTACGCACTTTCCTGACCGGGCTGGCTGAACAGCACCATCAGCACGACCCATTTGACCTGCTCGATATCGATCTGCTGCGCATCCAGGGCCAGCAGTCGATCGATCACCAGCTCGCGCTGCGCGCCGCTGACGATGCCGATATTCTCCAGGTACAGGATGTAGCCGCGACAGTCTATGTCGAGACGAGCCTGCTCGCGGGGATCGAAAATCCGTATAGCCCTTGATGTCGGCGCTACTCCGGCCCGTTGCGGATCGGCAGCCAGCTGCTCGAGCCACTCCAGGGCACGCTCTACCTCACGTTCCGAAAAACCAGCTCGTTCGAGTTCGTCCTTGAGCGTGTCGCGATCCGGTTCAGGGGCAGATTCGATATCGGCGTCGAAGTAATTCTCGAAAAGGTAGATGAGGATATCGAGAACGCTTTCCTTCATTTCGTGCCTTCCGGACGTGTCCGGACGTAGAGACCGCCAGGGTACGATTCGATGCGACCCTCCAGTTCGAGGATCAGTAACATCGACGCCACCTCGTCGGCTCGAAGCCCGGTACGCACGACCAGAAGGTCCACGCCGGCCGGCTCGAAGCCGAGCGCATCTAACAGGATTTTGTACTCGTTGTCCAATACGGAGGCGGAATTCCCTGCCGTATCAGACGCTTTGCTCGATGTGATCCTGCGCAGCGTGCCGGTGAGCGAGTGCAGCTCGGCAAATATGTCATCCGCCGTCTCCACCAGCTTGGCGCCCTGCCGGATGAGCGCATGGCAGCCGCGCGCCAGAGGATTGTGGATCGAGCCTGGAATGGCGAACACTTCACGACCGGCGTCGGCTGCCAGTCGTGCGGTAATCAACGAACCGCTCTGCAGGGCCGCCTCCACGACCAGCGTCCCCAGCGATAGGCCGCCAATGATGCGGTTGCGACGCGGGAAGTGCGCTTTGAGCGGCGGTGAACCCAGCGGGAATTCACTGACCAGCGCACCATGCTCGGCAATGGCTTCGGCCAGCGGCGCATTCGAACGCGGATAGTTGACGTCCAGGCCCGTGCCACAGACGGCGATCGTCCGCCCGGAGGTGTGCAGGGCGCCTGCGTGGCTGGCAGTGTCGATGCCGAGCGCCAACCCGCTGGTCACGGTGACGCCGCACTCCCCGAGATGTGCCGCGAAACTGCGGGCGTTGTCGCGACCGCCGGGCGTGGGATTGCGTGAGCCCACCATGGCAAGTTGCGGCATCGTCAGCAATGCCGGATCGCCACGAACGAACAAGCCGAGCGGTGCGTCGGGCAGTTCGCGCAGGAGTTGCGGGTACTCCGCGTTCGTGCAGGCAATGAAGTAATGCCGATCGTGGTCCAGCCAGCGATGCTCGATATCAGGCGGCGTGACACGCTGCAGGTAGTCGATCAGTGCCGGCCCCGCGCCGGCAGCTTGCAGCGCTGCGCGTGACGAACTCACCAGCGTTGCTGCGGACTCGAAGCGCGCGAGCAGAGACGTCAACGTTGCAGCGAACAGGCCGGGCGCCCGCGCGAGCGTCAGCCACGCAGAAAGCTCATCCATGAATGACTCGACCGTTGCGGAATACGCGCCATGTTACGGCGCGTCGCGGGCCGGTCAGAGGCGGTTAATGCGGCAATCGGCGAGATATCGCCCCGAAAATATCGTTTTGCGGCGCGAGTCGACCGGTCGCTCAAGGTCGCCCGGCGAGGTCGCCTTCGTGAATTTCGTGGGTGGCTTCCATGATCAGCGCGAAGCTCATCTTGTCGTAAGTCTTGTAGACCATGGCCACACCGGAGCGCTCTGCCGGCAGCTGCACTTTCTTGCCGAACGTCAGTCCCTGGGCCATGCCGGAGTCCAGCCCACCCTTCGAGAAGCGGTCGCGTACTACGGCGCCCTTCTGCGAAATCGCCAGCACATGGCCGGGCTCCAGCCCAGCGGCGCTGCCGCGATTGAGGGCGACCAGCTGATACTGGCCGATCACCGTGATTTTGCGAACGGCGATCACTTGAGCATCCACCTCGGAGGCCGGGGAGTGCGGCACGAAGTCGGTCGGTGCTTCCAAGGTTTCGGGGAATAGTTTGTCGCCCTGCAAAGTCTCGCGCGAGCTGTCGGCGATCAACAGTTTGGCCGGGTCGCCGGTAGCGACCAATGGGCCCGATCCGACGTAGGTGCCGCTGTAGCCAAGCAGGTCATTGTTCTGCGGATCGCGCAGTTTGCCGTCGACATGAATAATGTTGTAGCGCGTATCGGCAGCTGCGTCCTTCAGGCCGCGTGCGTAGACTTCGTTGCCGGCCGCCCCCAGCGTATGGTCGTCGCGCATGGCTACGACATAGGGCGCGTTCTTGGCTTGGTCCTTGTCCAGCAGCACCGGCTTGCCGGCAAAGCTCGCGATGACTTCATAAGGAATCGCGGTGATAGCGCGGCTCATGGGTTCGCGACGTACCTGGGGGGACAGTTTCCTGCCGCCGGTGCCGCCTTCGGCGCGCTCGGCAATCGTCAGGCGCGGCTGGCCATCGATGTACACCAGGCGCAGCACATCGCCCGGATAAATAAGGTGCGGGTTGGCAACCTGCGGATTGACGTACCAGATCTCGGGCCAATACCAGGGCTCGCGCAGATAGACCTTGGAGATATCCCATAGGGTATCGCCGGGCTTCACGACATACTGCTCGGGGGCGTCCGCAGTGAGCGGAATTCCCGTGGCGGTGGCCATGGTACGGCCGCTTTCCTGGGCCGAAACGCCGGGTAGAGTCCCGAGGGCAAGCGTCAGACCGGCCGCAAGGCCAAGCACGATCGCTGGACGAAATTGGGAAGTCGCAGTCTTCATGCGCCGATCAGCTCCATTCCAGACATCGAGAACCCGTACCGCGCCCGCGTCCCCCGCCCGGTACCGTCTAGCGCGGCAGGATCGTGGCACACAGGCGGCGGAGCACGCAGGGCGCGCATCGCAAAGCGCGCAAAGCACCCGGGGCTTAAGATTAAGTTCAACGCTGGCGTAACTTTAGCAGCATCTTTGCAGCACTTGCACGAATTGGGTTCAACCCCGAGACGTGGTTCTCATTCCGGTGAGGCGGGGCAGCGGTTACGGGCAACGAGCTACGGGCAACGGGCAACGGCCAGAAGGAAGCTGGATTGCTCCGTCTCTGTCCGTCGCCCGTCGCCCGTAGCCCGCAGTCCATTGCAACCGACGACTCGTCGGCCGATCATGCGCAGCGGCGGTGTGTCCGTCACCGACTGCATCTGGATTTTTCCGGTTTTATCCTTATCTTGTGACCATGGCTGCGTTACCCATTCTCGAGTTTCCCGACCCCCGGCTGCGCACCAAGGCAACACCGGTGACAGTCGTGGACGATGAGCTGCGGCGCCTCATCGATAGCATGTTCGAAACCATGTATGCCGCGCCGGGTATAGGTCTGGCGGCTACGCAGGTCAATATTCACAAGCGCGTGCTGGTGATCGACATCAGCCAGGATCGCGATCAACCGCTGGTGCTGATCAACCCCGAAATCATTGCCCGCGAAGGCGTGGAGGAAAGCGAAGAAGGCTGCCTGTCGGTTCCGGGTATTTACGACAAGGTCAGCCGCGCCGAACGGATCAAAGTGCGAACCTTGACTCGCACCGGCGAGCAGATCGAAATGCAGGCCGATGGCCTGCTCGCGGTCTGCATCCAGCACGAGATGGATCATCTCGAAGGCAAGTTGTTCGTCGACTATCTGTCGGAACTCAAACGCACGCGTATTCGCAAGAAGCTCGAAAAAGAACGCAAGGAGGCGCCGGCTTCGACCAGTGGTTCGGCACGCGCACGACCCAAGGCACCCACCGGCTGAAAGCGCGGCGCCGACTCGCCGATCGCGCTGAGGTGGAGCGGCTTTCCTGCCTGCGCGCTATTTCTGCACATCGGGTACGTTCAGGGTCTGCGCTCAGTGCATGCCATCGCACGGATGTTGACCGTCCGGTCGATAGCGTGAAGCGCGCATACCGCTAGTCTGTCGCTCACCCTGCGCCGTTGTCGTAGCATCGCCGGCCCGGCGCGTCTTGACGACGCTTGGGTGATCCTGGGGTGATCCTGGGGCGACACTGGGGTGACGCTTGAGGTGGTGCCCGGGATGCGCACCTGTTCGTGGTCTGCTGGAGTCGAGTCGTTGAAATTATTGTCAGTCGTGTTTGCCGGTACGCCGGAGTTCTCCGTACCGGCGCTGCGTGCTCTGCTCGGATCAGGACATCGAGTCGTCGCGGCATATACCCAGCCGGATCGTCCGGCCGGCCGCGGCCGCCATCTGACGATGAGCCCAGTCAAGCGCTGCGCGCTCGAACATGGCATTGCTGTCGAGCAGCCGGCATCGCTGCGCGATCCCGCGGAGATCGCACGACTAGCGGCGCTGGCGCCCGATGTCATGGTCGTCGTGGCGTACGGCCTGATCCTGCCCGCGGCGATTCTCGCGATTCCCCGTCATGGTTGCGTGAATATCCACGCATCCTTGCTGCCGCGATGGCGGGGCGCGGCGCCGATTCATCGCGCGATACTCGCCGGCGACCGACATACCGGCGTGTGCATCATGCGCATGGATGAAGGCCTGGACACGGGGCCCGTGCTGCTCGAGCGGCGCACCCAGATCGGCGCTCGCGAGACCACAGCTTCGGTACACGATCGGCTCGCAGCGCTGGGCGGCGAAGCGCTGTTGCAAGCATTGCAGGAGATCGCCACGGACACGGCAGCGCCGCGCGCGCAATCGAACGACGGCGTGACTTACGCAGCGAAAGTGCGCAAGGAAGAAGCCGTGATCGACTGGAGTCAGCCGGCGATTCATATCGATCGTCAGATCCGCGCCTTCAACCCCTGGCCGGTGGCACAGACGACGTTGCGAGGTGCGCAACTGCGGTTGTGGAGCGGCGAGCCCGTGGACATGCCAACCGATGCGCAGCCTGGCACCGTGTTCGCGACCGATTCGCATGGCATCAAGGTGGCAACGGGTGCAGGTGCCTTCAATCTCACGCAACTGCAACTGGCTGGGCGCAAGCAGACCGGTACTGCGGAATTTCTCAACGCGAACACGATTGTCGGAGCAGTGCTTGGGACGGCGTCGTGAATGAGCGCAAGACGCGCGCTGCCGCGCCGGGATCTTCTGCCGATGTGCGTGCCAGAGCAGCACGCATCGTGGCGGCGGTGGCCTATGAGGGACTGTCGCTCGACACGCTGATCGCCGCCGAATCGTTTCAGTCGGCACAGGAGCGCGGCCTGATTCGAGCGCTTTGCTACGACAGCATCCGCTGGTATTTGCGGTTGGATGCCATCCTGACGCAATTGTTGTCCCGTCCCGATCAGAAGCTGTCGCCGCAGCTGCGAGCACTCGCGATCGTCGGTCTATGTCAGCTGCTGTACACGGACATACCGGCGCATGCGGCGGTGGCAGAGACAGTGAATGCGACCCGCGAAATTGGCGAGCCGCGGGCCGCCGGCTTTCTCAACGCGATCCTGCGACGCATGCAGCGTGAGCGGCAGTCGCTGTGCGCCGCGGTCGATCGGGACGAGGCCATCCGTACCGCGCATCCTCGCTGGCTCGCTCGCTCGCTGGCTGACGACTGGCCCGATCAGAGCGCACGGATTCTGGATGCGAACAATGCTCACCCCCCGTTCTGGTTGCGCGTGAATCGCCGGCACCATACGGCGGCCGCCTATCGCGAGCGACTCACGAGCGCGGGAATCGCCGTCAAGGCCGCCGGCTTCGCGCCCGAGTCGCTGCTGCTGGAACGCGCCATCGATGTGCCCGACCTGCCGGGCTTCAGCGACGGTTGGGTGTCGGTGCAGGATGGCGCGGCGCAACTGGCAGCGCATCTGCTCGCGGCGTGTCCCGGCGAGCGAGTTCTGGATGCCTGTGCGGCGCCCGGTGGCAAGACCTGCCACATCCTTGAGCTGCAGCCCGAACTTGGCGAACTCGTAGCTGTCGACATATCAGCGCAGCGATTGCTGCGCGTGCAGGAAAATCTTGCACGACTGGGATTGCAGGCAACGCTGGTCGCTGGCGACGCGGCCGATCCGGCGCCATGGTGGGATGGCCGGCCCTTCGATCGAATTCTCCTGGATGTACCTTGCTCGGCCACCGGCGTCATCCGGCGACACCCGGATATCAAGCTGCTGCGTCGCTCGGATGATATGGTGACATTGGCCCGCCGGCAGGGCAGGCTGCTGGCCAGTGCCTGGTCGATGCTCGCACCCGGCGGCAGGCTGGTGTATGCGAGCTGTTCGGCGCTGCGGGTCGAGAACAGCGCGGTGGTCGAGGAATTTCAAAGGGGTCAGACGGGGATGCAGGAGGTGACCCACGACGTCGCGCGGCAGATAGGTTTGCCCGCAGCGACGGGTACCGGCTATGCGATCGCCGCCGGCATGGGTGACATGGACGGCTTCTACTACGCCTGTCTGGAGAAGCCGTAGGCCTCGGAGCCATAACTCAGAGCCATAACTCAGAGCCGTAGCTCAGGGCCGTAGGTTGATCAGAAGAACATCAGAGGCTGCAGCGCCGTTGTCCGCGACGTATTCACACTACAGTCACAGTAAAGCCCAGATCATGGCGGCGACTCGACAAGGGCTGCTGGCAGTGCTGCTGCTGTGTTCGTTCGGAGCATGGGCGCAGTCGAGCCTG
>JAIBJL010000421.1 GCA_020029545.1 Gammaproteobacteria bacterium | reverse complement strand
CCAGAGGGTCAATGAAGTCATCGAGCTGGAACGAAAGAACATCGCGATCGACATTCATGATCACCTGAATGCAACGCTGATCGTTGTGCGGCTGGAAGCGCAGCGCATTCTTGCCCTCCTGGCCAAACAGGCGCCCACTGAGATTCCCGAGGAAATCAAAGAGAGAGCCGAAGCGATCGTCGAGCACTCCTTGCGCTTGTATGACATGGCGCGCGATCTCGTTGGGCGTCTGCGCCCTGAGGTCATCGATACGCTCGGTTTGAGGGTAGCGGTCGACGAAATGGTGCGGCAGTACGACACGCTGCATCCGCAATGCCGGTTCGAGCTTCAGGCCACGGGCGATTTTGTCGGGTTGGGCGATGAGATCGCCATCGCGGCGTATCGTGTGATCCAGGAGGGTTTGTCGAACATCGTCAAACACGCTTCGGCGACGAAGGCATGCGTCCACATGGTTTTCCTGAGCGAACAGAACCGACTGCACATTCGGATCGACGATAACGGATGCGGTTTTGATCGTGACGCCGTCGAGTCAGGAATCGGTCTGATCGGCATGGCCGAGCGCGTCGATGGCTTGGGCGGCACATTGGACATTCAATCGCAACCGAACGCTGGAACCTCGATCTCGATCCACCTGCCCGCAAAGCTGTAACCCCATTGCCGCGAGCCAGAGGGGACGCTCCGCGGCTGCAGCCCGGGGCGACAGTTCGGCGAACGCCTGCTTGTGCGTTGTGGCTGCATAGGGAGGTGTGGACGCTTCCGTTCGTGTCTCGGCAACACCGGTCACGGTCCGCTTCGGTCATGGGAAAGAAGAGTTCGGTCGCCAGCACATACGAGGCACAGGGAACACGGGCAGGCGCCTCGCCCAGCACCGACTCGGCGGCACCCCGGCCGTAGACATTCGCCGTGTCGAAAGAGTTATGCCGAGATCAAGAGCGGTCCGGATGCAGGTGATCGGTCGCACCTGCTCAACACCGTAGGTCAGCCACGAGCCGAGGGCGATCTCGGACACCTTCAGATCGCTCGTGCCGAGTTGCCGACAATGCATCGTTCCCTCTAACTAGGATTCCCGAACGCATTCACTGCTCTCGCAGCGAGGTAAACAAAAACGCTGGGGCGGTCGTATTCAAAGACGCGGTTGACCCCCAACGCTCTGACGTGAAAGCGCGTCGCTATTGCATTGGCAAATCGGCGTCGGCAAGCTCGTCACCCGTGACGATGGCCAGAACGCCGACCAGCTCCTCGGTTCCGTCACGCAGCAGGCCCACGCTATCGCCATCCAGGGAAGTCGCCGAAAGCAGCGTCGCCAGATCCGGCAACTGCAACTGGCCATATTTTCGGGCGAAGTGAGCAGCCTGCATGGCCAGAATTCGTGCGGCTTCGGCCACCTCTTCCTTGGTGGCATTGGCGATCATCTCTTCCGACAAGCGCCAATAGGCACGGAATTCCTCAAACAAGGGGTTGTTCGCGTCCATGCTCTTCCTTCGTTGCCTCGTCACAATCTACCTGCTGGCCAGTTTGCCAGCGCACGCCAACAACATTCTGATCGGATTGGTTGTCGGTGTCTCGGACGGAGATACGATAACCGTCCTGGATGGCCAGCGGCAGCAACACAAGGTTCGCGTGATGGGTATCGACGCGCCGGAGAAGGCGCAAGCATTCGGCGACAAGTCGAAAGCCAGCCTCTCGCGGCTCGTGTTCAACAAGGACATTCAAGTCGAATGGAACAAGCGCGATCGTTACCAGCGGGTCGTCGGCAAGGTCAAGGTCCAGCCGCCTGGCTGCCCGACCTGCGCGCAAACGCATGATGCCGGGCTGGCGCAGGTCGCGACCGGCATGGCGTGGTGGTACAGGGAATACGCTCGCGAACAGTCGGCCGAGGACCGTGGCGACTACGAGCATGCCGAGCATGAGGCGAGAACCCAACTGCTTGGAATATGGCACGACAAGAATCCTGTGCCACCGTGGGAATGGCGTCGCAGGTGATGGGCGCGTTACGGCCATCCACCGTCGTTCAGGTCGCAGGGCGAATGGGCCAGGACGCGGCTGTTCAGACACTCGCGTGTATTCTAAGAGACAACGTGCGCGATCAAGCTTGGAGACGTCCTCATGTTCCGCTGGCGGATCGTTGGTGGCATTGCCGTCGTCCTTGCGATGACATCCATGAGCCTGGCGCACGCTGATTCGCCAGGCCTGTCCGCAGAGGAGAATTCGATGACATTCACACTGAGCTCAGGGGCCTTTGGCCACAATGAGAGCATTCCTCGACGTTTCACGTGCGAAGGGGATGACCTGCCCCCGGACCTGGCGTGGTCCAACGTGCCATCGGGAACCAAGAGTCTCGCGCTGATCGTTGACGATCCCGATGCACCAGACCCAGCGGCGCCGAAACTGACCTGGGTCCACTGGGTGCTCTACAACATCCCGCCGAATGCGAGCGGCCTCGCGATAGCGGCGACCGCCGGTGAACTACTGGGAGGTACGCAGGAAGGGCTCAATAACTGGAAACGCGCGGGCTACGGCGGGCCATGTCCGCCCATTGGACGACATCGCTATTTCCACAAACTCTATGCGTTGGACGCCATCCTGCCAGATCTCGGCAAACCGACGAAAGCGCAATTGGAGAAGGCCATGACAGGCCACGTGTTGGCGAAAGCCGAATTGATCGGAACCTATCAGAAGGGGAAATGAATCGGAGATCATGTGCTCGGGTCATACCGAAACACCAGAGCGCGCGCAAAACCGTGGTGGAGGGCGGTTCTCGGCGCCTTGGCGTGAATAACGGGAAGAGTCCGCTGACGCTATTGCTTTCCCGTACGAACGGCGATAGCAGCAAAGCCGACGGTGTGCCCACGTCTTTGCGCGCTCTCGACGACAGGCGAGCGGCCCGTCATCCCTGTCGCCTGATCCAGGACTCGAGCTCCTGCCGCGGAATCACATCCAGGATGCGCAGCGCCTTGCCCGGCTGCCAGTGAACGATCAAGCGGTAATCCAGACCGAGGCGGATACGATAGTGCTCCGACAAGCGCTCGAGCGGCTTCGTATGCCGCCAGATGGCGGGCTCATGCGAGGCAAAAGCACCTACCGCCAGTATCGCCTTTGCGGCCAGCGGTGCTGGCAGGGCGGCAACATGTGTGCGGAAGCTGTCCGTGTACTCCGGGATGAGCGGACGACCTGAGGGCTGAACGGCCGGTGCCTCCTCGGTGGCACCGGGTTCGTCCGCTGGCGCGGCCGGCTCGGGGGCGCTCGCGAGCTTCTTGCGCTCTTGGGTGAGCATCTTGCGCAGTTGCCGGCGCTCGGCCTGCTGCGTACGGATCTGCGCTTGCAGGTCCGCCACCTGGTCTCGCAGACCTCGCAGCGCGGCCTCCTGCTCCACGCCAAGGCGCGCGGTCTCGTCGATCCTTGCCGGACCGGGCGGACGCGAAATGCGGGCCTTCTCCAACTCGGCGCCGACTTGGCCGAGCGCCTGCTCTGTCTGTCGCAGGGTCTGCTTCTTGTCGTCGAGGGCGGCAAGCGTTTCAGTCAGCTGGTCGGTCAGCCGCCCGATTTCCCGGTTCTCCCGCTGCGCCGTCTCCTTCAGTTGGGTGCGATCCTCGATCCAGTCGAATAGCGCTTCCGCGGGGTCGCCGTCCGGCGCCAGGTCGAGGTCGACCCGTGCGTCTCGTATGACGTCCAGCAGCATTTCGTTGTCGAAATGCCGGTCCGGGTTGCTTGCCATCGCTGCCCGCGCAAGGGCGATTGCCAAGGCGGGATGGCGCGGGGAAAGGTCGTAAGCCAGGCGGGTCAGGGGCTCGTCGAACTCGGTCTCTTCGTCCGAGACTTCGCACACGGCCTTGCGGCAGTCGCGCTCCAGGAGCGCATAGCGCTCAGGGTTCTCCAACAGGTCGAAACGGAATGTGATGGCCTGCGGCCGCCACCAGGTCTGATCCCCGCAGTGATCACGAATCCTGCGCGCCAAATCGAGTTCGCCCGCCTGCAGGACGGCGTCGATCAGATCCTCGAAATGCCCCTTGTCGAACGCCTCCGGATCGGGCATACGGCGCTCGCACTCAAGGAGCATGTCGAAGGCGAGCTCGCGAAGCCCGAAGTCCAAGGCGCATTGGTATCCGGTGAGCAGTTGCCCCTCGCTGAGCGTGGCCGGCGCAAGCCTACTCAGCTCGTGCGCGCGCAGGTCGAGAATCACCCGCGGGTCATCGACCAAGCCAGGATTTACTTTCAGATCGGCTCGTGTGGCACCGGCATACTCGGAGGCATCGCGGAGCAGTTCCTGATCCTTGGCGTAACAGCACTTCTTGTACTTCTTGCCGCTGCCGCAGTGACACGGGTCGTTTCGC